>NZ_JAJSYW010000197.1:0-21790 GCF_036815005.1 Streptomyces sp. IBSBF 2435
CCCTCCACCACAGAGGCCACCCCCCCCGTGGGGGCGCGGGGAACTGCGCGCGCGACCACGACGGCGCGGAAGGCGAGGCGCCGCCGGAAGCGGCAACAACCCCCTGCGCGCACAAGCGAAGCGCTCGCCGGCGTGGCCCGGGGGAAAAGGGGCGTACCGCCACGCGGGGTGAATCGTTGTGCTGGGGGAGAAGAGAACGGTGGTGGAGGACGGTTGAACGAGATGCCCGGCCTGGCGGGCGGGCGCCACGGCCCGGCCGAACTGCGCCCCCTGGTCGAAACAGTGCTGGCCGCTCTGGAGCAGGGCGCAGCCGCCCGCGGCGGCCCGCTGCCCGCGGGCGGCCCGAACGAGACCGCCAGGCGCGTGGCCGGCGCCCTGGGCCGGCCCCTGCCGGCCGACGGAACCGGCGCCCACGAAGCCCTGCACACCCTCGTGCGGGAAGTGGCGCGGGGCGCCGCCGACCCGGCGGACCCGCACTGCGCCGCCCACCTGCACTGCCCGCCCCTCGCCCTGTCCGCGGCAGCGGAATTAGCCGCGGCCGCGCTGAATCCGTCGCTGGACTCCTGGGACCAGGCCCCGGCCGCCACCGAGATCGAGACGCGGGTCGCGGCGGCGCTGGCCGCGGTGGTCTACCCGGACCTGCCGGCCCCCGACGCGCTGATGACGACCGGCGGCACGGAGTCCAACCAGCTGGCGCTGCTGCTGGCGCGGGAGCGGGCGGCCGGCGGGCCGCGCGTGCAGGTGGTGTGCGGGGCGAACGCCCACCACAGTGTGCAGCGCGCCGCCTGGCTGCTCGGCCTGCCGAGCCCGGTCGTCGTACGGACCCCCGCCGGTGTCCTCGACCCGGCCGACGTGGACGCCGCCCTCGACGAACTGCCCGGCCGTGCCCTGCTCGTGGCGACCGCGGGCACCACCGACACCGGCGCGATCGACCCGCTGCCGCAGCTCGCGCAGGCCGCCGCCCGGCACGGCGCCGAGCTGCACGTGGACGCGGCCTACGGCGGCACACTGCTGTTCAGCCGACACGAGTCCGGCAAGCTCGACGGGCTGCAGTCCGCCGTGTCCGTCACCCTCGACCTGCACAAACTCGGCTGGCAGCCGGTCGCGGCGGGCCTGCTGGCCGTACCCGACGGCGCCGCGCTGCGACCGCTGGGCCACCAGGCGGACTACCTCAACGCCGCCGACGACACCGAGGCGGGGCTGCCCGATCTGCTGGGCAGGTCGCTGCGCACCACCCGCCGCCCCGATGTGCTGAAGATCGCCGTCACCCTGCGGGCGCTGGGCCGCGAGGGCCTCGGCGCCCTGGTGGACGCCGTCTGCGCGCACGCGCACCAGCTCGCCGACGCGGTCGACCGGCACCCGGCGCTCGACCTGCGCGGGCGGCCCGTGATCAGCACCGTCCTCTTCCGCCCCAAGGACACCGACGACGAGCAGGTGGCGGCGCTGCGGCGGGAGCTGATGTACGAGGGCCGGGCGGTGCTCGGGCGGGCGGCGGCGGACGGCCGGCTGTGGCTCAAGGCGACCGTGCTCAACCCGCACATCCGCCCGCAGGACCTCGACGCCCTGCTCCGCCTGGTGACCGACGCGCGGGCCAGGCAGACCCGGGCGGCGCCGTGAGCCGCCAGGCGCCGTATCCCCGAAGGAAGGTTCAGCACCGATGAACGCCCCGACCGCACCGGAACAGGAACCAGAACCGGACCCGGAAGCCGCACCGCGCCAGGACCAGGAGCCGTTCGACCTGCTGGGCGTCGGCATCGGCCCGTTCAACCTGTCGCTGGCCGCCCTCGCCGACGCCGTACCCGGCCTGAACGCGGCCTTCTACGACCAGCGGCAGGACTTCCACTGGCACCCGGGGCTGCTGATCGACGGCGCCACCTTGCAGGTGCCCTTCCTCGCCGACCTGGTGACCCTCGCCGACCCGGCCAGCCGCTGGTCGTTCCTGAACTTCCTCAAGACCCGCGAGCGGCTCTTCCCGTTCTACTTCGCCGAGCGCCTCCATGTGCACCGGGCCGAATACGACGCCTACTGCCGCTGGGTCGCCGGGGCGCTGCCCAGCACCCACTTCGGGCAGCAGGTGGACACCGTCCGCTGGGACGCCGGGCGCGGCCGCTTCGAGGTCGACCACACCCGGCTCGACGCGCAGGGCGAGGCCGAGGCCCTGGGGCGTACGTACGCCAGGCACCTGGTGCTGGGCGTCGGCACGGCGCCCTACGTACCGGAGCCGCTGCGACCGCTCGCCGAGGCGCCGACCGTGCCCGTGGTGCACTCCGCGGACTACCTGCCGCAGCGGGACCGGCTGCTGGCCGCCGAGCACATCACCGTGATCGGCTCGGGGCAGTCCGGCGCGGAGGTCTTCCTCGACCTGCTGCGCTCCCGCCCCGCGGGCCGGGAGGCGATCACCTGGCTGGCGCGCACCCCGGCCTTCGCGCCGATGGAGTACAGCCGGCTGGGCCTGGAGCACTTCACGCCCGACTACACCCGCTACTTCCACGGCCTGCCCGAGCCGGTGCGCGACCGGCTGGTGCCGGAGCAGTGGCAGCTGCACAAGGGCATCGACACCGAGACCATCACCGCCATCCACGACGAGCTGTACCGCCGCACCCTGGACGGCGGCTGGCCCGACGCGGTGCTGACCCCCGGCGTCACCGTGCGCACCGCGGGCCGGATCGGCAGCACCGGCGTCGAACTGCACCTGGAGCACGCCGACCAGGGCACCCGGACCCGGATGGTGACCAGTGCCGTGGTGCTGGCCACCGGCTACCGCGAGCGTCCGCTCGACCAGCTGCTCGGCCCGCTGCACCCGTATCTGCTGCGGGACGCCGCGGGCCGGCCGCGGATCGACGCCCGGCACCGGCTGGAGCTGGACCGGCGGATCACCGGCCGGATCTACGTCCAGAACGCCGAACGCCACACCCACGGCGTCGGCGCCCCGGACCTGGGCCTCGCCGCCTGGCGGTCCGCGGTCGTCCTGAACGACCTGACGGGGCTGCTGACCGGCGCGGAGCACTATCCGCTGCCGGCCAGGACAGCCTTCACGACCTTCGGTCTCGACGGCGCCGCCGCCTGTGACACCCCTACGCGAACAGCGGGACTCCGGCGCGGGTGAGCCGCCACTGGTCGGTGCCGAAGGACGACGGGTCGATCGTGCCGTGCGCCTGCACCCAGGCGATGATCGTGTTGCGGATCTCGTCGGAGTTCGACCACACCGACTGGGCCGCCGCCACGTGCGGGTAGTTGCTGCCGCCGCTGGAGCGGTAGTTGTTCACCGCGAGCACGAACTGCGCGGCCGGGTCGACGGGGGCGCCGCCCGCGGTGAGGTTCACGATCCGCGAACCGACCGGCTGCGCGATGTCGATGTCGTACGACACCCCGCTGAGCACGTCGTAGCTGTAGTCGGGGGTGTTGTTGGCGTTGGTGATCTTCGTGACGTCGACCGGCGCGCCCGGCGCGGTCTGCACGTAGTACGCCGCCGACCACTCCAGGTAGTCCTTGACCTGGGCGCCGGTGAGGATCTTGGCGTCCAGGGTGTTCTCGTAGACGTACAGGCCCGCCACGTCGCGCAGCGAGACCTGCCCGGCCGGGATCGCCGCGGTCCGCGAGAAGGGCGAGGCCTCGGACAGCACCGGCAGCGCGGCGTACGCGGTGCCGGCCAGCGCGGCCTTCACGGTGTCGGCCTGCACCAGGTTCAGGAAGTCGATGATCGGGGTGTCCTTGTACGTGGACTCCGCCGCCGACATCGCGGCCGTACAGGTGCCGACCACCTGGTTGACGTAGTCCACGACCTTCTCGTGCTCGCCGCGCACCAGCTCGGCCACGTGCGGGTCCTCGGCGACGGTGTTGGCGTTGCGCACCTCGGCGGTGACCGAGGTGACGTGCCAGCGACCGCGCTCGAAGGCCAGGTCGATGTCGAAGACCGACAGGCGCATGCCCCACATCAGCGGCTCGGACAGCACCACGGTCCTGCCGGTCTGCTCGTTGACGACCAGGGTCTGCGGGCGCTCCACGTGGGTGTGGCCGACCAGTATCGCGTCGATGCCGGGCACCTGGGCGGCGACCAGCGAGGAGGCGTTCTCCGGGTAGGGCACGGCGTCGCCGTAGGAGGTGCTGCCGTCCAGGCCGGAGTGGTCGGTGCAGATGACCACGTCGCAGCCCAGCGCGCGGAGCTTGGGCACGTAGATCTTCGCCTGCTCCACCAGGCCGGGGAAGGCCATCCTGCCCTGCACATTGGCCTTGTCCCACACCGCGATGCCGGGGTTGGTCAGGCCGAGGATGCCGACCTTGACCGGCCGGCCGCCGCGCACCTTGATCTCCTTGACCAGGTAGGGCGGGAAGGCGGGTTTGAGGGTGGTGGCGTCCACCGCGTTGGCGGCCAGCAGCGGGAAGTCGCACTGGTCCTGGAAGGCGCGCAGCAGCGGGATGCCGTAGTTGAACTCGTGGTTGCCCAGGGCCGCCGCGTCGTACTTCATGTGGTTCATGGCCAGCGCCATCGGGTGCTGCGGGCCGCGCCGGGCGCCGCTGATCGGCTCCACCCGCGCGTAGTAGTACGACAGCTGGGTGCCCTGGATGATGTCGCCCGCGTCGATCAGCAGCGTACGGTCGTGGCCCTTCTCGGCGCGGGCCTGCTCGACCAGGGTGGCGACCTTGGCCAGGCCGACGTCGTTGTGGGTGGCGTCGTCGTACTCGGCGTTGGTGAAGTAGTCCCAGTTCAGGGCGTGCCCGTGCAGGTCGGTGGTGCCCAGTACCCGCAGGCTGAACGTCGTGGACGGGTGGCCGTGGCCGCGGCCCTGCTCGGAGGCCTGCGCCGGGCCGGCCGCGGCGACCGCGCCCGCGGTGCCCGCCAGCGCCACACCGGCGCCGGTGGCGGCCGAGCGGTTGATGAAGTCCCTGCGGTTGAGCGGCATCTCGTCTCCTTGACGGTCACGGGCTTGTCGAGCGAACAACGCGCGTAGATTCTGGACCAGGCAGGTGCCCGCGCAACAGACCCTTCGGGTTAACATCCCCCGCCGATCCTCGCGGCGCCGCCACCGAGCGTGACGCCGGTGCTCATCCGAGCGGGGCCATGCACACTTCGATACTTGTCAACAACCGTTAATCCAGACGTTGTTGGTCAGTTGCCTTCAGTGGTCCTGACTACCAACGAGTAAGTCATACGCTCGACACATGCGCCGAGCGAAAATTGTCTGCACCCTGGGTCCCGCCACCGACTCCTACGACCAGATCAAGGCATTGGTCGAGGCCGGCATGGACGTGGCACGCCTGAACCTGAGCCACGGAAGCTACGCCGAGCACGAGGACCGGTACCGACGGGTACGCAAGGCGTCGGACGAGACCGGCCGCAGCGTGGGCGTCCTGGTCGACCTTCAGGGCCCGAAGATCAGGCTCGGGCGTTTCGCCGACGGACCTGTACTCCTTGAACGCGGTGACGAGTTCACCATCACCGCCGACGACATCGAGGGCGACCAGCAGATCTGCGGCACCACGTACAAGGGCCTGCCCGCGGACGTGGCACGCGGCGAGCGGATCCTGGTCGACGACGGCCGGGTCACCCTGGAGGTCACCGACGTGGAGGGGCCGCGGGTGCACACCATGTGCATCGAGGGCGGCATGATCTCCGACAACAAGGGCCTGAACCTGCCGGGCGTCGCGGTGTCGGTGCCCGCGCTGTCCGACAAGGACATCCGCGACCTGCGCTGGGGCCTGCGGGCCGGCGCCGACCTCATCGCGCTGTCCTTCGTGCGCTCCGGGCGGGACGTCGAGGACGTGCTGCGGATCATGGCCGAGGAGGACCGCAGGGTCCCGGTGATCGCCAAGATCGAGAAGCCGCAGGCGGTCGACAACCTCGAGGAGATCGTGGACGCCTTCGACGGCATCATGGTCGCCCGCGGCGATCTCGGCGTCGAGATGCCGCTGGAGGCCGTCCCGCTGGTGCAGAAGCGGGCCGTCAAGCTCGCCAAGCGCAACGCCAAGCCGGTCATCGTCGCCACCCAGATGCTCGAATCGATGATCGACAACTCCCGCCCCACCCGCGCCGAGGCCAGCGACGTGGCCAACGCGGTGATGGACGGCACCGACGCGGTGATGCTGTCGGGCGAGACCAGCGTCGGCAAGTACCCGATCGAGACGGTCAAGACCATGTCGCGGATCGTGGCCGCCGCCGAGGAGGACATGCTGACCGCGGGGCTGCCGCCGCTCACCGACCAGAACAAACCGCGCACCCAGGGCGGCGCCGTCGCCCGGGCCGCCGCCGAGATGGGCGACTTCCTCGGCGCCCGCTTCCTGGTCGCCTTCACCCAGTCCGGCGACACGGTCCGCCGGCTGTCCCGCTACCGCTCGCCGATCCCGGTGCTGGCCTTCACTCCCGAGCCGGCCACCCGCTCCCAGCTGAACCTGACCTGGGGAGTGGAGGCCTTCCTCGGCCCGGTGGTGCAGACCACCGACGAGATGGTCCAGCAGGTGGACGAGGAACTGCTGCGGATCGGCCGCTGCAAGAAGGGCGACGTCGTCGTCATCACCGCCGGCTCGCCGCCCGGGATGCCCGGCACCACCAATATGGTCCGGGTCCACCACATCGGCGAGGACGACTCACCGAAGTCGTAATACCTCATACGGCATATTGCTCCTGACATTCGCAGGGCCCCCGGCGGCAACCGGCGTCGGGGGCCCTGTCTTTCGCGGTACTTCCCATTGCGATTCGATCGCAATTAACGCTGCGTAACACGCCCGCAATAAGGAAACCGGCCCGGCGCCCCGCCGGTCCCTGCCCGGGGCACCCGTGAATAATCCACCCTGCCCGATCGGGCGTCCCGCGGGCGCTTTCGGGCCGGACCGGGCGCTGACCGGCGACAAGTCGGCCATGCGGCACCGGAAGTGCGGGTTCTCAGCATCCGGACAGGGGAGCAATGTACTCAAAAGCCCTGCTCAACCTCAATAGAAGCTCAAAAGCTTCCGATTGGCATAACAAGACAGTCACACTCTTCCCCGCACCTCTGCCTGACCCCACGAACCGGGCCTAGAGTCACGGCCAGTCACCGCGCCACCGGATTTGTCAGTTCGGGTTCCAGCGCGCGACTCGGCCTCTCATCAGAGACGGCCGTGCCAGGGGAAAGGACTGACCGTGCGACACCGTTCCTTGCTGATTCTGACCACCGTACTCACCACAGGAGCCCTTACTCTCACTGCTTGCGGCTCGCGCAGCGACGACGACAAGGGCAGCAGCACCGGCGGCTCAGGCAGCACCTCGGGTGCCAAGAACAACGTCACCGTGGTGATCGGCGTCGACGCACCCCTGACCGGCGCGAACTCGGCCACCGGCCTCGGACTGCAGTACGGCGCCCAGATAGCCGTCGACGACGCCAACTCCAAGAACCTCGTGCCCGGCGTCACCTTCAAGATCCAGGCGAAGGACGACAAGGCGCAGCCGGCCACCGGCCAGCAGAACGCCACCGCCTTCACCTCGGACAACACCGTCATCGCCGCGGTCGGCCCGCTGAACTCCGGCGTCGCCCAGTCGATGCAGCAGGTGTTCGCCAACGCCAACATGGTGGAGATCTCGCCCGCCAACACCAACCCGGCCCTGACCCAGGGCAAGGACTGGGCGACCGGCAAGAAGGTCCGGCCGTTCCCGACCTACTTCCGTACCGCCACCACCGACGCCAACCAGGGCGGCTTCGCCGGCGACTACGCCTTCAACACCATCAAGAAGACCAACGCCTTCGTGGTCGACGACAAGCAGACCTACGGCGCGGGCCTGGCCGGCATCTTCAAGACGAAGTTCACCAGCCTGGGCGGCAAGATCGCCGGCACCGACCACGTCAACACCGGTGACACCGACTACTCCACCCTCGTCACCAAGATCAAGAACTCGCACGCCGACATGGTCTACTACGGCGGCCAGTACGACGAGTCCGAGCAGATCACCAAGCAGCTCAAGGCGGCCGGCGTCAAGATCCCGCTGATGGGCGGCGACGGCATGTACTCCGACACCTACATCACCACCGCGGGCCCCGCCGCGGAAGGCGACCTGGTCACCTCGGTCGGCGTCCCCGTCACCACGCTGCAGACCGCCACCGACTTCATCGCCGCCTACAAGGCCAAGAAGTACCCGGGCGACTACGGCACCTACGGCGGTTACTCCTACGACGCCACCACCGCGATCATCAAGGCCGTCAAGGTCGTCGCGGACGCCAACGGCGGCAAGCTGCCGGCCATCCCCGACGCCCGCAAGGCCGTCGTCGACGCCGTCCAGAAGACCGACTTCGACGGCGTCGCCGGCCACGTGTCGTTCGACGAGTTCGGTGACACCACCAACAAGCAGCTGACCGTCTACCAGGTCAAGTCCGGCAAGTGGGTCGCCGTCAAGTCCGGCACCTACACCGGCTGACCCCACCCGCAGCACCCCGGCGCCGCGCGGCCGGACACCTCCGGCCGCGCGGGCGCCGAAACCCGCGTGTCCCCCCGCAGGGGTGCGGCACCGCACACCACGTCCCCGCTCCCCACTGCTCTCAGCGACATGGAGGCCATGCGGTGCACACCCTGCCGCAACAGCTGGCCAACGGGCTGTTCATCGGCTCGATGTACGGGCTCATCGCCATCGGCTACACGATGGTGTACGGCATCGTCCAGCTCATCAACTTCGCCCACGGCGAGATCTACATGACCGGCGCCTTCGGGGCCCTCGCGGTCTACACGAACCTCCCCGACGGCATATCCATCTGGGCCGCCCTGCCCCTCATGCTGGCCGGCGGCGCGGTCGTGTCCGTGCTGATCGCCGTCGGCGCGGAGAGGCTCGCGTACCGCCCGCTGCGGGGCGCGCCACGGCTGGCACCGCTGATCACCGCCATCGGCCTCTCGCTCGCGCTCCAGCAGGCAGTCTTCCTGTGGTACCCGAACGCCACCAGTGGAAAAACCTTCCCGCAGCTGCCCGGCGGCCCCTTCCACATCGGCTCCGTCGACATCCAGAGCGGCGACATCTTCCTCGTCGTCGCCGCCGTGGTCTGCATGGCGGGACTCGCCGCCTTCGTCCGCACCTCACGCACCGGCCGCGCCATGCAGGCCACCGCGCAGGACCCGGACACCGCGCAGCTCATGGGCATCGACACCAACCGCATCATCGTGATCGCCTTCGCCATCGGCGGCTTCTTCGCCGCCGTCGCCGGACTCGCCTCCGGCATCAAATACGGCCAGATCAAGTACGACATCGGCTTCCAGGCCGGCCTCAAGGCCTTCACCGCCGCCGTGCTCGGCGGCATCGGCAACATCTACGGCGCCATGCTCGGCGGCCTCGTCCTCGGCGTCGCCGAATCCTGCGCCTCCGCGTACATCTCCAACATCCCCGGCATGGAACAGCTCGGCGGCGGCAGCTGGGCCAACGTCTGGGCCTTCGTCCTGCTCATCATCGTCCTGCTGGTCAGGCCCCAGGGCCTGCTGGGCGAGCGCGTCGCGGACAGGGCGTGATCGCGATGACCGACCTGTCCACCAACGCAGCCGCCATGACCGTCACCGACCCCGGCGCCCGCAGGACCGAAAGCTACATCCCGCTGCCCTTCGCCGCGGCCCGGCTGCTGACCCTGCTCGGCGTGGTCGCCTCGATCGCCTCGACCTTCATGTCCTGGACGTACACCACCGACTTCCCCGGTGACCTCACGGTCAGCGGATACCCCGGCGGCCTCCAGATCATGACGCTGATCGGCGCCATCCTCACCGGCGTCATCGCGCTCGGCGCCTTCAAGGTCAAGGGCCTGGCCTGGCTCAACCCCAGCCGCTCGTACAACTCGGTGCTGCTGCTGGCCCTCGGCACCCTCGGCACCACCTGGTACACGGTGATCGACATCGCCGCCAAGCTCGGCGGCCTGGCCAACCTCGACCCCGGCGCCTTCGTCGCCGCCGTCGGCAGCCTCGCGCTCTTCATCGGCACCCTCGCCCTGCCGATCGACCGCCACCCGCGCGAGGAGGAGGACGCCGAATACATCGAACTCGGCTCGCTGGGCACCCTCCGGCCCGCCGTCGCCGGCTACCGCTGGCTGCGCGAACTGCGCTTCAACCACGGCGACATCAAGGTCTCCGATCCCCGCCGGCTCAACATCTGGCTCCAGCGCCTGGTCATCGTCGTCGTCTTCGCCGCCGGCCTGAAGATCCTCACCTTCGGCCTGGCCACCGACTACAGCGACATCTTCCTCGGCTACCTGATCGTCGTCTCCTTCGGCTTCTGGGGCCTCGGCGCCGCAGGACTGCTCCAGCAGTTCCAGCAGCTCACCCGCGAGAACCGGGTCTTCTCCTCCAGCGTCGGCATCCTGGCCGCCATCGCCTACCCCTTCGCCCAGAACAACGAGCACTGGGCGAACCTCGGCGTCAGCATCCTCATCGTCGGCACCGTCGCCCTCGGCCTGAACATCGTCGTCGGCCTCACCGGCCTGCTCGACCTCGGCTACGTCGCCTTCCTCGGCGTCGGTGCCTACACCGCGGCCCTGGTCTCCGGCTCCCAGTACTCGATCTGGTCCGGCGTGCAGTTCCCGTTCTGGGCCGCCGCCCTCACCGGCGCCGCCGCCGCACTGGTCTTCGGCGTCCTCATCGGCGCCCCCACCCTGCGGCTGCGCGGCGACTACCTGGCGATCGTCACCCTCGGCTTCGGAGAGATCTTCCGCATCGTCGTCAACAACCTCGACGGCGTCAGCGGCCCCAAGATCACCAACGGCCCCGACGGCATCGCGCAGATCCCCGACCTGTCGATCTTCGGCTACAACCTCGGCGTCACCCACGCCGTCGGGTCCTTCACCCTCGGCCGGTTCGCCAACTACTACCTGCTGATGCTCGTCATCACCGTGATCGTGGTGGTCGTCTTCACCCGGGCCGCCGACTCCCGGATCGGCCGCTCCTGGATCGCCATCCGCGAGGACGAGACCGCCGCCACCGCCATGGGCATCAACGGCTTCCGCGTCAAGCTCACCGCCTTCGCCCTCGGCGCCTGCCTGGCCGGCCTCGCGGGAACGGTCAGCGCCCACGTCACCAACAGCGTCGTGCCCAACCCCTACGTCTTCTCCGGCTCCGTGCCGCCCAACTCCGCCTTCCTGCTCGCCGCCGTCGTCCTCGGCGGCATGGGTACGGTCAGCGGCCCGATCCTCGGCGCGGCACTCCTCTACCTGATCCCCGAGAAGCTCGACTTCCTCGCCAGGTACGAACTCTTCGCCTTCGGCATCGCCCTCGTCCTGATCATGCGCCTGCGGCCCGAGGGCATCATCGCCAACCGGCGCCGGCAGCTGGAATTCCACGAGGACGAATCCACGACGCCGGACAAACGCACCCTCGGCGACGACACCGTCCCCGTCGGCACGGCAGGGGCGTGAAGGACACCATGACCACCACCACTGCGCACCAGCCCACCCCGGAGCAGGCCCCCGACAGCGGCCCGCTGCTCCAGGCCAGCGGTGTCATCATGCGGTTCGGCGGCCTCACCGCCGTCCGCGACGTCGACCTCACCGTCAACACCGGGGAGATCGTCGGACTGATCGGCCCCAACGGCGCGGGCAAGACCACCTTCTTCAACTGCCTCACCGGCCTGTACGTCCCCACCGAGGGCACCGTCCGCTTCCGCGGCGCCGTCCTGCCGCCCAAGCCGCACCTGGTCACCAAGGCGGGCATCGCCCGCACCTTCCAGAACATCCGGCTGTTCGCCAACATGACCGTGCTGGAGAACGTACTGGTCGGACGGCACACCCGCACCAAAGAAGGACTGCTGTCCGCGCTCATCCGCGGCCCCGGCTACCACCGGGCCGAGGCCCGCTCCCGGGCCAGGGCGATGGAACTGCTGGAATTCACCGGGCTCGCCGCCAAGGCCGACCACCTCGCCCGCAACCTGCCCTACGGCGAACAGCGCAAGCTGGAGATCGCCAGGGCACTGGCCAGCGAGCCCGGCCTGCTGCTCCTCGACGAACCCACCGCCGGCATGAACCCGCAGGAGACCCGGGCCACCGAGGACCTCGTCTTCGCGGTACGCGACCAGGGCATCGCCGTCCTCGTCATCGAGCACGACATGCGCTTCATCTTCAACCTGTGCGACCGGGTCGCCGTCCTCGTCCAGGGCGAAATGCTGGTCGAAGGCACCTCCGAGGTCGTACAGCAGGACGAACGGGTGATCGCCGCCTACCTCGGCGAGCCCTTCGAAGGCGCGCCCGACGACGGGGCGAAGACGACCGGCGAGCAGGAGAACGACCGATGACCGCACTGCTCGAAGTGGAGAACCTGCGCGTCTCGTACGGCAAGATCGAGGCCGTCAAGGGCATCTCCTTCTCCGTCGAGGCCGGCCAGGTCGTCACCCTGATCGGCACCAACGGCGCCGGCAAGACCACCACCCTGCGCACCCTCAGCGGCCTGCTCAAGCCGACCGGCGGCAAGATCGTCTTCAACGGCAGGTACCTGACCAGGGTCCCGCCGCACAAGATCGTCGCCCTCGGCCTCGCCCACTCGCCCGAGGGCCGGCACATCTTCCCCCGGCTCACCATCGAGCAGAACCTCCAGCTCGGCGCGTACCTGCGCAAGGACCCCGCCGGGGTCGTCAAGGACATCGAGCGCGCCTACGAGCTGTTCCCGATCCTCGGCGAACGCCGCAAGCAGGCGGCCGGCACCCTGTCCGGCGGCGAACAGCAGATGCTCGCCATGGGCCGCGCCCTGATGTGCCAGCCGAAGCTGCTCATGCTCGACGAACCCTCGATGGGCCTCTCGCCGATCATGATGCAGAAGATCATGGCCACCATCGTCGAGCTCAAGGCGCAGGGCACCACCATCCTGCTCGTCGAGCAGAACGCCCAGGCCGCGCTCTCGCTCGCCGACCAGGCCCATGTGATGGAGGTCGGCTCCATCAAGCTCTCCGGCACCGGACAGGACCTGCTGCACGACGAGGGCGTCCGCAAGACCTACCTCGGCGAGGACTGAACCCGCGCTTCCACGGCCGCGTGAGCGCGCCGGGGGGGGGGGGGGGGGGGGGGGGGGGGGGGGGGGGGGGGGGGGGGGGGGGGGGGGGGNCCCCCCCCCCCCCCCCCCCCCCCCCCCCCCCCCCCCCCCCCCCCCCCCCCCCCCCCCCCCTCCGCCGTACGTCTCGCCACGTCTTCGGCTAGTTGTCGGTGACCTCTTCGATCACGGCCTGCGCGACCGCCTGCATCGACATCCGCCGGTCCATCGACGTCTTCTGGATCCAGCGGAAAGCGGCCGGCTCGGTCAGCCCGTACTTCGTCTGCAGCACGCTCTTCGCCCGGTCCACCAGCTTGCGGGTCTCCAGCCGCAGCGACAGATCCGCGATCTCCAGCTCCAGCGCCCGCAGCTCCTGGAAACGGCTCACCGCCATCTCGATCGCCGGCACCAGGTCGCTCTTGCTGAACGGTTTCACCAGATACGCCATCGCGCCCGCGTCCCTGGCCCGTTCGACCAGCTCCCGCTGCGAGAACGCGGTCAGCATCAGCACCGGCGCCAGCTTCTCGCCCGCGATGCGCTCGGCCGCCGAGATGCCGTCGAGCACCGGCATCTTCACATCCAGGATCACCAGGTCGGGCCGGTGCTCCTCGGCGAGCTTCACCGCCGTCTCGCCGTCCCCGGCCTCGCCGACGACGGAGTAGCCCTCCTCCTCCAGCATCTCCTTCAGGTCCAGCCGGATCAGCGCCTCGTCCTCGGCGATGACGACCCGGGTGGTCAGCGGAGGTACGTGCGACTGCTCGGCCTGCCCGCCCTGCCCTGCGGACGACTCATCGGACTGGGTGTCGGACTGCTCGTCGCGCTGAGCGGCGGACTCATCGGGGGCGCTCACGGTGCTCCTCGTTTCAGGCGGGGTGCTGCTCCTAGAGCCTACCTAGCTGCGGCCATGCACAGCTACGCGGTACGCTGATCCCCGTACCCCAGCCGGGTTGGCGCAACAGGTTGACGCGGAAGCCTCAAAAGCTTCTGTCCGCAAGGACATGTGGGTTCGAATCCCATACCCGGTACTCGATCTCAGCAGTCGTGACGAAAGATCTCTTTCCAAAGATCACTGCACCGGGTGAACGTGCGTGCGATTCCGTGTCGCGGGCGCCCCGCACGCGGCACGCTCGGACCATGCACGACCCCAAGATCCGTCATCAGGCGGTCGCCCTTGTCCGCTCGGGGATCTCCAACGCCGAGGCGGGCCGCCGCCTCCGCGTCCCCGCCGGCACCGTCGGCTACTGGCTCCACCTCGACCGGGCACGGCGCGGGGAATGCCCCGGCAGGCCCCCGACGGTCTGCTATGTGTGCGGCGGCGCCGAGCTCGACCTCGTGGCGTACAGCTATCTCCTCGGCCTCTACCTCGGCGACGGCCACATCATCCAGTACGCCAAGCACCGCGTGCCGAGCCTGATGATCACCTGCGACGACGGCTGGCCCGGCCTCATGGACGCGGCCGAGGACGCGATGCGCGCGGTCTTCCCGCAGCACAGCACGTGCCGCGTCCGGTCCAGGGGCTGCCACAACGTGAAGGTGTACTCCAAGCACCTGTGGTGTCTCTTCCCGCAGCACGGCCCCGGCCGGAAGCACGAGCGCCGGATCGTACTGGCCCCCTGGCAGCAGCGGATCGTCGAGGCGCACCCGTGGGAGTTCATCAGGGGCCTGGTCCACTCGGACGGCTGCCGGTTCACGAACTGGACGGAGCAGTGGCGGGGCGGCGAACTGCGGCGGTACGAATACCCGCGGTATTTCTTCACGAACAAGTCCGAGGACATCCTGACCCTCTTCTCCGGCGCCCTCGACCTCGTCGGCGTCCAGTGGAAGGTCACCCGCCGCGCCGGGCGGCCGTACAACGTGTCCGTCGCCCGGCGCGCCTCCGTCGCGCTCATGGACCTGCACGTCGGCCCGAAGCACTGACCGTGTCAGGCGGTCGCCGCGCGGGCGGCGGGGCGGAGCATGCAGGTGAGGCGGGCGGTGCAGACGCGCTTGCCGGAGGCGTCATCGGTGATCACGACGTCGTAGGTGGCCGACGAGCGGCCCCGGTGGACCGGGGTGGCGGTGCCGGTGACGACGCCGGAGCGCATACCGCGGTGGTGCGTCGCGTTGAGGTCGACGCCGACCGCGAGCTTGCCGGGGCCGCCGTGCAGCATCGCGCCGACCGAGCCGAGGGTCTCGGCGAGCACGGCCGAGGCGCCGCCGTGCAGCAGGCCGTACGGCTGGGTGTTGCCCTCGACGGGCATGGTGCCGACCACCTTCTCGGGGGACGCCTCCAGGATCCGGATGCCCATCCGTTCACCGAGGTGCCCGGCGGAGAAGAGCGCCTGGAGGTCGATGCCGAGCCCGGCGTACTGCTCCAGGATCTCCTGCGGGAAGTGGGTGGTGGTCTGCTCGCCCATACGGTCGGCTCCGATCGGCCTCGGTCGCTGCGGTGTCCGGTGTACCGGACAGCTTTCTACCGGCTTTCTACCCCACCGGCCGGGTCGGCGGCGCGTGCGGGGTCCGGCTGTTCGAGCCGGATGACGACGGACTTCGAGGCGGGTGTGTTGCTGGTGTCGGCGGTGTGGTCGAGCGGTATGAGGACGTTCGTCTCGGGGTAGTAGGCCGCGGCGCAGCCGCGCGGGGTCGGGTAGTGCACGACCCGGAAGCCGTCGGCGCGGCGTTCCCTGCCGTCGGTCCACTCGCTGACCAGGTCGGCGTGGTCGCCGTCGCGCAGCCCGGCCGCCGCCGCGTCGTCGGGGTGCACCAGGACGACACGACGGCCGCCCTTGATGCCGCGGTAGCGGTCGTCGAGGCCGTAGACGGTGGTGTTGTACTGGTCGTGCGACCGCAGCGTCTGGAGCAGCAGCCGGCCTTCCGGCACGCGGGGGTATTCGACCGGCGCGGCGGTGAAGTTGGCCTTGCCCGTGGCGGTGGGGAAGGTGCGCGAGTCGCGCGGGGCGTGCGGCAGGGTGAAGCCGCCCGGGTGGCGCACCTTGGTGTTGAAGTCGTCGAAGCCGGGCACGACGCGCGAGATCCGGTCCCTGATCAGGTCGTAATCCGTCTCGAAGTCCGCCCACGGCACACCGCTGTCGTCGCCGAAGACGGCCCGGGCCAGCCGGGAGACGATGGCCGGCTCGGACAGCAGGTGCGGGGAGGCGGGCGGCAGGCTGCCGTGGGAGGCGTGCACCATGCCCATCGAGTCCTCGACGGTGACGAACTGCTCACCGCCGGCCTGCCGGTCCTTCTCGGTCCTGCCGAGGGTCGGCAGGATCAGCGCGCGGGCGCCGGTGACCACGTGCGAGCGGTTCAGCTTGGTGGACACGTGGACGGTGAGCCCGGCCCGGCGCATGGCGGCCTCGGTGACGGCGGTGTCGGGGGAGGCGGCCACGAAGTTGCCGCCCATGGCGAAGAAGACCTTGGCGTCGCCGTCGCGCAGGGCGCGGATCGCCCGGACGACGTCGAGGCCGTGCTCGCGGGGCGGCTCGAAGCCGAATTCCTTGCGCAGGGCGTCGAGGAAGGCCGCGCCCGGCCGTTCGAAGATGCCCATGGTGCGGTCGCCCTGCACGTTGCTGTGGCCGCGCACCGGGCACACCCCGGCGCCGGGGCGGCCGACGTTGCCGCGCAGCAGCAGGAAGTTGACGACCTCGCGGATGGTGGGCACGGCGTGCTTGTGCTGGGTGAGGCCCATCGCCCAGCACACGACGATGCTCTTCGCGTCGAGTACGAGGGCGAGCAGCCTGTCGATGTCGGCCCGGTCGAGCCCGGTGGCGCGCAGCACCTCGTCCCAGTCGGTGGCCAGGGCCGCGGCCTCGTAGTCGCCGAAGCCGTGGGTGTGCTCGGCGATGAAGTCCCGGTCCAGGGCCCCGGCCTCGATGACCAGCCGGCCGAGCGCGCGGAAGAGCGCCTGGTCGCCGCCGAGCCTGACCGGCAGGAACAGGTCGGTCAGTACGGTGCCGCCGCCGGCGAGCCCCGCGGCGTTCTGCGGGTTGCGGAAGCGTTCGGTGCCTGCTTCCCGCAGCGGGTTGACGGTGACGACCGTGGCGCCGCCGCGCTTGGCCTTCTCCAGCGCGGAGAGCATCCGCGGGTGGTTGGTGCCCGGGTTCTGGCCGGCGACGATGATCAGTCCGGCGCGGTGGAGGTCGTCGAGCAGCACGCTGCCCTTGCCGACGCCGAGTGTCTCGGTCAGCGCTGATCCCGAGGACTCGTGGCACATGTTGGAGCAGTCGGGCAGGTTGTTGGTACCGAACTCCCGGGCGAACAGCTGGAAGAGGAAGGCGGCCTCGTTGCTGGTGCGGCCCGAGGTGTAGAAGACGGCCTCGTCGGGGGAGTCCAGCGCGTGCAGTTCGTCGGCGATCAGCTCGAAGGCGCGCTCCCAGGGCACCGCCTCGTAGCGTTCGGCGCCCTCGGCGAGATACATCGGCTGGGTGATCCGGCCCTGCTGCCCGAGCCAGTAGCCGCTGCGGTGTGCGAGGTCGGCGACAGGGTGCTCGGCGAAGAAGTCAGGGGTGACCCGGCGCAGTGTCGCCTCCTCGGCGACGGCCTTGGCGCCGTTCTCGCAGAACTCGAAGGTGTGGCGGTGCTCCGGCTCGGGCCACGCGCACCCGGGGCAGTCGAAACCGCTCTTCTGGTTGACCTTGCGCAGCGTCAGCGCCGCCCGTCTGGCCCCCATCTGCGCGCCGGCGATCTTCATGGTGTGCCCGATCGCGGGCAGCCCGGCGGCAGCCTGCTTCGGCGCGGTGACTCGCGGTGCGTCCTGTACGGGGTCCCCTACGGGCGGCTTCTTGGCCATCCCCCGATACTCCCACCGTTTTACGCCTCGGGTGTGCCTGTGCTGCCCGGCACCTCGGCGCCCGGAGGCGAAGCGGCGGCAGAAAGAATGTCGGTGGTGCGTGGGAGGATCCGTACGTGGCAAAGAACGCATCGAAGACGACGACCGACCGCCCCCGCCTGATGCTGCTGGACGGGCATTCGCTGGCGTACCGGGCGTTCTACGCGCTGCCCGTGGAGAATTTCAGCACCGCCACGGGCCAGCCGACGAACGCGATCTACGGCTTCACGTCCATGCTGTCGAACACTCTGCGTGACGAGCAGCCGACGCATCTGGCGGTCGCTTTCGACGTCTCGCGCAAGACGTGGCGGTTCGACGAGTATCCGGAGTACAAGGCGACGCGGTCCAAGACGCCCGACGAGTTCCGCAGTCAGGTGGAGCTGATCGGCGAGCTGCTGGACGCGATGGGGGTGAACCGCTTCGCGGTCGACGGGTACGAGGCGGACGACATCATCGCCACGCTGGCCACCCAGGCCGAGGCGCTGGGGTACGACGTGCTGATCGTCAGCGGCGACCGGGATTCGTTCCAGCTGGTCAGCGACCACGTCACGGTGCTGTATCCGACGAAGGGCGTCTCGGAGCTGACCCGCTACACCCCGGCGAAGGTCGAGGAGAAGTACGGGCTGACCCCGCGGCAGTATCCGGACTTCGCGGCGCTGCGCGGCGACCCGTCGGACAACCTGCCCGGCATTCCCGGGGTGGGGGAGAAGACGGCGGCCAAGTGGATCACCCAGTTCGGGTCGTTCGCGGAGCTGGTCGAGCGGGCCGGCGAGGTCAAGGGCAAGGTCGGCGAGAATCTGCGGGCCCATCTGGACGCGGTCAAGCTCAACCGGCGGCTGACCGAGCTGGTGCGGGACGTGGATCTGCCGCTGACTCCCGAGGGCCTGGAGCGGGTGCCGTACGAGCGGGAGACGCTGGTCGGCGTCCTGGACGTACTGGAGTTCCGCAACTCCAACTTCCGCGAGCGGCTGTTCGCCGCCGACCCCGGCGCCGAGCAGGACGAGCCGGAGGTCGCCGAGGGCGTCGCCGTCGAGGGCACGGTGCTGGCGGCCGGCGACATGCCGGACTGGCTGGCCGCGCACAGCGCGGTGCCGGTCGGCCTGGCCAGTGTGGACACCTGGGCGCTGGGCGCGGGGAGCGTGACCCAGATCGCGCTGGCGACGGCCGACGACGCGGCCTGGTTCGACCCGGCGCAGCTGGACGAGACCGACGAGCGGGCCTTCGCGGGCTGGCTCGCCGACCCGGAGCGCCCCAAGGTGCTGCACAACGCGAAGAATGTCGCGCGGGTCTTCGCCGAGCACGGCTGGACGGTCGCCGGGGTGTCGATGGACACCGCGCTGGCGGCGTATCTGATCAAGCCGGGTCGCCGCTCGTTCGCGCTCGATGTGCTGTCGGTGGAGTATCTGGGCCGTGAGCTGGCGCCGGTGGACTCCGGCAGCGGGCAGCTGGCGTTCGGCGAGGAGAGCGAGGACGAGGGCGCGGCGGCGGCCGGGGCGCTGATGGTGCAGGCGCGTACGGTGCTGGACCTCGGCGAGGTCTTCGGCGAGCGGCTCCCCGAGGTCGGCGCGGCCGGGCTGCTGCACGACGTGGAGCTGCCGACGTCGGCGCTGCTGGCCCGGATGGAGCGGGCCGGGATCGCTGCGGACCGCGCCCATCTGGAGGGACTTGAGCAGCAGTTCGCCGCCGCGGTGCAGCACGCGGTGGGTGAGGCGCACGCGTCGGTCGGGCACGAGTTCAACCTGGGCTCGCCCAAGCAGCTCCAGGAGGTGCTGTTCGGCGAGCTGGGGCTGCCCAAGACCAAGAAGACCAAGACCGGTTATACGACGGACGCCGACGCGCTGGCGTGGCTGGCCGCGCAGACCGACCACGAGCTGCCGGTGATCATGCTGCGGCACCGGGAGCAGGCCAAGCTGCGGGTCACCGTGGAGGGCCTGCTCAAGACGGTCGCCCCGGACGGGCGGATCCACACCACGTTCAGCCAGATCGTGGCGGCGACCGGGCGGCTGTCGTCCACCGACCCGAATCTGCAGAACGTGCCGGTCCGCACCGACGAGGGCCGGGCGATCCGGCGCGGCTTCGTCGTCGGCGAGGGGTACGACTCGCTGCTGACCGCCGACTACAGCCAGATCGAGCTGCGGGTGATGGCCCACCTGTCGGAGGACGAGGGCCTGATCGCGGCCTTCACCACGGGCGAGGACCTGCACACCACCGTCGGCTCGCAGGTCTTCGGGGTCGGCAGGGACGCGGTCGACGCGGAGATGCGCCGCAAGATCAAGGCGATGTCGTACGGCCTGGCGTACGGGCTGTCGGCGTTCGGCCTGTCCCAGCAGCTCGGTATCGAGGCGGCCGAGGCGCGGGCGCTGATGGAGACGTACTTCGAGCGCTTCGGCGGGGTGCGGGACTATCTGCACCGGGTGGTCGAGGAGGCCCGCAGCACCGGTTATACGGAGACGCTGCTCGGCCGCCGCCGCTATCTGCCGGACCTCAACAGCGACAACCGGCAGCGCCGGGAGACGGCGGAGCGGATGGCGCTGAACGCGCCGATCCAGGGTTCGGCCGCGGACATCGTGAAGATCGCGATGCTGCGGGTGGACGAGGCGCTGGCCAGGGAGCAGCTGGCGTCCCGGATGCTGCTCCAGGTGCACGACGAGATCGTGCTCGAAGTGGCCCCCGGCGAGCGGAAGAAGGTCGAGGAGCTGGTGCGCCGCGAGATGGCCGGGGCGTATCCGCTGCGGGCGCCGCTGGACGTGTCGGTGGGCGACGGCGCGGACTGGGAGACGGCCGCGCACTGACCGCCCGCGACGGCCGGGCCTGACCGCCTGTGATGGCCGGTCCGCCGCGTCGTGGCCGGTCGGGGGCGCACCGGTCGTGCCGTACGGGCGCCGCGCACCGCCCGTACGGCACGACCGCCCGTACGGCACGACCGCCCGTACGGCACGACCGGCCGTACGGGCGGTGTGCGCCGACGGCCCGGCGACCCGCGGATGGCCGGCGGGAGAACGCTGCGCGGTGACAAGCGAACGGCGCCCGTTTGCGCACAATTTGAGCACGTCGATGCGGTGGTCACGTGATGCAAGTTGCCGTAGGGTCGGTCGAGTTGTGGCGCCGGGAACGGCGCGTTCTCGCACCCGGGAGGGACCGCCCTATGGCAGCGCGGCGTTATGGCCGGAGGCTTCGCAGGGGAGCGGCGGGTACGGCGGTCGCCGCCGCGGCGATGGCGGCGCTCAGCGCCTCGCAGGCACCGGGCTTCCTCCCGGTCGCCCACGCGGCCCAGCAGCAGGACGCCGCGGCGCTGACGCCGCCGCCGGGCACCGCGATCGACGGCGGCTCGCCGTACGTCACGGACCTGCCCCCGCTGAACACCCCGACCGGCCCGCCGCTCGTGACGCCGACCGCCACTCCCGGCGGCTCCTCGGTGAGCGTGCCGAGCGGCAGCGCGGGACTGCCGGCCACCGTGCTCGCCGCGTACCAGCGCGCCGAGGCGTCGGTCGCCCAGAGCGACCCGGGCTGCCACCTGCCGTGGCAACTGCTGGCCGCCATCGGGCAGGTGGAGTCGGGGCAGGCACGCGGTGGCGCGGTCGACGCCGACGGCACCACGTACCGTCCGATACTCGGCCCGGTCCTCAACGGCGTCGGCTTCGCGAACATCAGCGACACCGACGGCGGCCGATACGACGGTGACGCGGTGCACGACCGGGCGGTCGGGCCGATGCAGTTCATCCCCTCGACGTGGGAGCGCTGGGGCGCCGACGGCAACGGCGACGGGACCGCCGACCCCGACAACGTCTACGACGCCGCGCTCGCCGCCGCCCACTACCTGTGCGCCGACGGCCGTGACCTGGCCGTACCGCAGCAGATGGACCGGGCGATCCTCGGCTACAACCACTCGCAGGCCTACCTCGACCTGGTCAGGTCCTGGTACGGCCACTTCATGCAGGGCGGCGCCGTGTCGGTGCCCGACCGCCCCGGCACTCCCGGCGCCCCCGTCTCGCCGACCGGCACCCCGTCCGCGCCGCCCACCCCGCCCGGCAGCAGCCCCACTCC
>NZ_JAJSYW010000198.1:0-12913 GCF_036815005.1 Streptomyces sp. IBSBF 2435
ACCCCTCCCCGAGGACGGACCCCCGTGACTTCCGATGACCTCCGCACGCCCGGGCCAGGGCGCCGCGACCTGCTCAAGTGGAGCGGCGCGCTGACCGCGGCCGCCGCCACCGGCGGCTTCTTCACCCTCACCGCCGCGCCGGCCGCCCAGGCGCGGGCCAGCGCACAGGGGCTTGCCCCGGCCGCGAGCACCTTCGGGCCGATCCGGCCGCCCGCCGTGCCGCTCGCCGTCCGCTCGATGTACCTGTCGACCTGGCTGCCGGCGGACAACCTGGCCGGCACCTGGCCCACCTTCTGGAACGGCCACATCACCGCGCTGTGCGGCCTGGCCAGGATCGACGGCGCCGCCTACATCTTCGCCGGCTCACCCGCGCTGCCCGCGGGACCCGCGCTGGCCACCATGCAGCAGACCTCGCTGCAACTGACCGCGACCCGCTCGGTGTACACGCTCACCGGCGGCGGCGTCGCCTTGACCGTCACCTTCTTCTCCCCGGTCGACCTCGGCAACCTCCAGCGCCAGTCGGTGCCGCTCAGCTACGTCACCGTGCAGGCCGCGAGCGCCGACGGCCGCGCCCACGCGGTCGACGTCCACCTCGATGTGTCGGGGGAGTGGGTGCACGGCGACACTGCCACCCCCATCACCTGGGACCTCCAGCAGGCCGGCCGGATGACGGTGCTCAGCGCGCAGCCCGCCACCCCCGGAGTGCTGCAGGAGCACGGCGACCAGGCCTCCTGGGGCCGGCTGGTGCTGGCCGCGCCCAGCGGCACCGGGGTCACCGCGCAGATCGGGCAGGACACCGTCGTCCGCGCCGCCTCGGCGGCCAACGGGCGGCTCGACGGCTCGGTCGACAGCGCCAAACCCCGTGCCATCAGCGACCGCTGGCCGGTGCTGGGCCTCAACCGCGACTTCGGCACCGTCAACCCGGGCACGCCGTCGGCGGAATTCACCGTCACCCTCGGCCATGTCCGCACCCCCGCGGTCACCTACCTCGGCGCCCAGCTCCAGCCGTGGTGGACGCACTACTGGGGCTCCTGGACCGACATGGTCGGCTGGTTCGACGCCGACCACGCCGCCGCCCTCAGCTCGGCCGCCGCCCTCGACCAGCGCATCCACAACGACGCGGTCGCGGCGGCCGGCGGCGGCGCCACCGGCGACCACTACGCGGCCGTCTGCGCCCTCGCGCTGCGCCAGGCGGTGGCCGGCACCGAACTGGTCGACCGGAACGGATCGCCCTGGGCGTTCCTGAAGGAGATCTCCTCCGACGGCAACATGTCCACCATCGACGTGACCTACCCGGCCTTCCCCGCCTACCTCTACCTCTCGCCCGCCTACCTGCGGCTGCTGCTCGAACCGCTGCTGGACTACGCCGAACACGGCGGCTGGCCCGAGGAGTTCGCCGAGCACGACCTCGGCTCGGGCTACCCCAACGCGACCGGGCACAACGACGGCAACGAGGAGGACATGCCGGTCGAGGAGTCCGCGAACATCCTCATCATGGCCGCCGCCCTCCTCCAGCGGCTGCCCGCCGCCGACGCCGCCGCCTTCGCCGCCGCCCACTACCCGATCCTGCGCCGGTGGGCCGAATACCTCGCCGCCAACGCCCTCGACCCCGGCTTCCAGAACCAGACCGACGACTTCACCGGCTTCATCGCGCACAGCGCCAACCTCGCGCTCAAGGGCATCGTCGGCATCGGCGCGATGAGCGTGGTCGCCGCCGTGAACGGCAGCACCGCGGACGCCGCCCACTACCGCACCCTGGCCCGCAGCTACATCAGCCGCTGGACGTCGCTGGCCGAGGACTCCTCCGGCGGGCACCTCAAACTCGCCTACGACCAGGACGGCACCTGGAGCCTGAAATACAACGGCTTCCCCGACCGGCTGCTCGGCCTCGACCTGGTCCCCACCGGCACCGCCGCCCGCGAGGCCGCCTGGTATTCCGCGCGGGCCGGCGCCAACGGCGTCGTCCTCGACCCGCGCAACGACTACACCAAGGGCGACTGGGAGGTGTGGACCGCCGCCTGGCTCGCCGACCACGGGACGACCCGCGACCAACTGGTCAACGGCGTCTACAACTTCGCCAACAGCACACCCCAGCGTGTCCCGTTCAGCGACTGGTACGTCGTCGCCAGCGGCGCCCAACGCGGCTTCCAGGACCGGCCGGTGGTCGGCGGGATGTTCGCCCTGCTGCTGCCGCCGGCCGCCTCCGCGGTGAGCTGGCACCGCATCCAGAACCGCAACTCGGGCAAGGTGCTGGCCGTCTCCGGCATGTCGCTGGCCGACACCGCCGAGGTCACGCAGTACACCGACAACGGCACCGCCGACCATGTGTGGACCCTGCTGGACAACGGGGACGGCACCGTACGCATCGCCAACCGCAACAGCGGCAAGGTGCTCGCCGTCCACGACCAGAGCACCGCCGACGGCGCCCACGTCCAGCAGTACCAGGACAACGGCACCCCCGACCACCTGTGGCGCATCACCGACAACGGCGACGGCTGGTCGAAGATCGTCAACGTCCGCTCCGGCAAGGTGCTCGCGGTGGACGGCATGTCGCAGGCCGACAGCGCCCAGGTCACCCAGTGGACCGACAACGGTTCGGCCGACCACCTGTGGCGGCTGATCTGACGTGCCGTGAGCCGTGCCCACGGCACGTCAGACGGATCCCGCCGGTGCCTCCTCCTCGCCCGGCGGGGTCCGTGGCCCGCCCCTGCCGGGCGGGGCGGGGTCAGCAGGGCTCGCGCCAGGCGTCGAGCGACAGGTGCTTGGCCATCGAGCTGAATCCCAGCTTGCGCACCGCGGGGCAGAAGCGGGCCGGCTTCAGCTCGTACTCGACGTGGAAGACCGGCTTGCCGGCCGCGATGAACGGTGACAGCCGCCCGCACTCGTCGTACTGCGCGCACTGCTCGTCCACCGAGAAGTCGAAGTCCCCCAGCAGCTGGGGCACTTGGCCGAGGTCGTTCTTGAGCCCGACGGCGAGCCCGCGGGCGTGGGCGAGAGCGGCGATCATCCGGTTGTACGCGAGCTGGTCGGCGGCCGTCAGCGGGAAGCCGGTGGAATTGGCGTACCCCTCGACCAGATCGGGCTCGACCGCGTCGAAGCCCTTGGCGCGGCACATGTCGAAGCGGGAGGCCATCAGCGGGCGCAGCCGGTCGAGGGCGCGGATGTCCAGCCAGCGTTCGCCGTCCCAGCCGTCGCCGCGGCCCAGCAGCGCGGTCGGGAAGCGCGCGGCGTCCGGGCGGAAGGACTCCCACGCACCGGCGTTGACGTAGCAGATCACCCGGCGCCCGGCGTGGTGCAGCCGCGTGACGACCCCGGCGTCGTTCTCGAACCCGTCGATGTCGTAGACCGGTACGTCGACGGACGTGTCGACGGTGCCGCTGAGCTGCCACTGCCAGGCAGCGCCGGGCGCCGGCTGCCACCGCCCCGCGGCTGCCGCCGCCCCGGAGCCGGAAGTGGACGGGGGAGTGTGCGCGGAGGTGGGCCCGGACGGAGCCGGGCCGCTGTCGTCGCCGCCCGGCGAGGAGCAGCCCGCCGCCGCGAGCAGCAGCACGGCCACACAGCCGAGCGCGCGGGCGGCCCGGCCGCTCACGCGGCACCCGACGGCACGTACTGCCAGGGATTCGGCGGCCCGCCCGGCACCGCGCAGTGCACGGCCGCGCCCCGCCCCGCCGCCGTGCGCGCCACCGCGCGCGCGGCCGCGGCCCCGGGCACGCCGTAGACCAGGTGGCAGAAGCGGGACGGGGGATGGGCCGCCGTCCAGCCGGGAACAGCCGCCGCCGTGTAGTCCTCCCAGCTGCCCTCGTACGTCACCAGCAGGTCCGCGACCGCTGCGTAGCCGGGGTCGGGGTGCACCCCGGGGTTGAGCACGACGGCCCGCGCACCGCCGCGCCGGGCGGCCACCGCCACCCGCCGGTAGTACCGCAGCCGGTCGCGGCCGGAGGCGACCCGGTCGAAGAAGACCCCGCTCACCCCGTACCAGTCCTGGTGCCGCCGCAGGTCGCGTGCGACCTCCCGGGCGGGCCGGGCCGCGTAGTTGGTGTCCACATAGCCGAACAGCCGCACTCCGGCCGCCCGCAGCCGCCGCGCCGCCGCCGCGACGACCGTGTCGGGCGGCCCGGCTCCCGGCCCGTCCGCGACGTTGACCACCACGCCGTACAGCCGCCCCGCCGCCTGCTCCAGCGCCCGCCAGGCGCCCGGGTCGAGGGCGGGATGGACGTACAGCGGCACGAGCAGCGAGCGCGCGGCGGCGACGGGCGGCACCGCGGGCTGCGCCACCGCCTCCGGCGGCGTGCGCCCGGGCCTCGGCGCGTACGGCGGTACGGGCGTGGGGCCGCTGTACGCCGCCGGCCGCTCGGGGGCGGTCATGCCGACGCCCCGGCGGCCGGGGCGGTGGTCAGCCACAGCGCCGCCAGCGCGTCGCGCAGGGTGCGGGCCGGCTGCCAGCCCAGGGCCGCGGCGGCCAGCGCGATGTCCGCGCACACCCAGGACGCGGCGGCCGAGCGCTCCGAGCCCGCGCCCGACTCCTCGATCCGCCCGGTGAAGCCGGCCAGCCCGGCCAGCTCCGCCGCCAGATCGCGGGCCGGCCTGGCGCGGCCCGACCCGATGTTCAGCACCGGGGGCAGCGGCCCGGCGGCGGTGGCGGCCAGCGCCACCGCCTCCGCCACGTCGTTCACGTCCACGAAGTCACGGTACGCGCCCAGGCCGCCGGTGCGGACCGCCCCGTCCGGCGGTGCGGCGCGGAAGGCGGCGGCGAGCCGCCCGGGCAGCCCGGACGCGGGTGCGCCCGGGCCGACCGGGTTGAAGACCCGCAGCACCACCGCGTCGAGCCCCGACCCGGTCACCGCCAAGGTGCCCGCCAGCTTCGTGGCGCCGTAGACCCCGGCGGGCCGGGCCGCGGCCGACTCGTGGAGCGGTGTCCCGGGCGTCCCGGGGCCGTACTCCGCGGCCGAGCCCAGCTGCACCAGCCGGGCAGCGGGCACCGCGGCGGCCATCGCCTCGCACAGCGCGGCCGGGCCGCGGGCGTTGACCGCCGCCAGTGTGCTCGCCGGCCCGCCGGTGAGCCCGGCGCAGTTGACCACGACGTCGGGGCCGAGCGCCGCGAGCCCGCCGGCCAGCACGTCCACCGGCACCGTGCCCAGGTCGGCCGGCAGGTCCGGCGCCGGGCGACCGCCCGCACCGCCCCCGCCGTCCGGCGCCGCGCGCCCGCCGTGCAGCACGGTCGCCCCGGGCAGCGCGCCGAGCCGCGCGGTCACCGGGGCGCCGAGGTAGCCCGCGCCGCCGAGCACCAGAATCCTGCTCATGCCGTGCTCACGCCCCCTTGAGCAGCAGCCCGCGCAGGCTGCTGAATTCGGCGTTCGCCCGGTCGTAGTCGTCGGGCCGGCCGATGTCCAGCCAGTAGCCGTCGAAGTCGTGGGCGTGCGGCGGCCGGTTCGCGGCGAGCAGGTCGAGCACCAGCTCGTCGAAGCCCAGCGGCAGCCCCGGCGTGTAGCCCGAGAGCGTGTCCCGGGAGACCCCGTAGACCCCCATCGACACCCGGTAGTCCATGCTCGGCTTCTCGGTGAAGCCCACCACCTGGCCCTCGGCGGTGGTGAGCACCCCGAAGTCGATGTTGACGGTGCGCCGGTAGGTGGCGATCGTCAGCGGGGCGCCGGAGCCGCTGTGCCCGCGCAGTAACTGCGCGAAGTCCAGGTCCGTGAGCACATCGCCGTTCATCACCAGGAAGTGCTCGGGCAGTTCGTCGCGCATCGTCAGCAGCGGGCCCATCGTGCCCAGCGGGTTGTCCTCGGTCACGTAGTCGACGTCGATCCCCCACTGGGAGCCGTCGCCGACGTAGGCGCGGATGATGTTGCCGAGGTGGCCGATGGCGATCGTGCAGCGGAGGAAGCCCGCGGCGGCCAGCTGCCTGAGCACGATCTCCAGGATCGCGTGGCTGTCGCCGATCGGCACCAGCGGCTTGGGCAGCGCGGTGGTGTAGGGCCGCAGGCGTACGCCCTTGCCGCCCGCGAGGATGACTGCGTGCATGGTGGGTCCCCCCAGAAGTGGTGTGGTCAGGGTCGATTCCGACGTACGGTCAGACGTTGTAGGCGCCGGTCTTGTAGCGGGCCAGGTGGACCGGGTCGCGGAAGAAGTCGATGGTGCGGGCGAGGCCGTCCTCCAGCCGGTGGGCGGGCGCCCAGCCGGTCGCCTCGCGCAGCCGGCTCGCGTCGCACACCAGCCGCATCACCTCGGACCCGGCCGGGCGCAGCCGCTGCGGGTCCTCCAGCACCGCCAGGTCGGTGTCCATCAGGGTGCCGATCAGCCGCACCAGGTCGCCGACCGAGATCTCGCCGCCCGTACCGGCGTTGAAGGTCCTGCCGACCACCCGCCCGGCCGGCGCGGTCCCCACCGCCAGGAAGGCGGCAGCGGTGTCCTTGACGTAGGTGAAGTCCCTGGTGGGCCGGAGATCGCCCAGCGTCACCTTGCGCTCCCCGGCGGCGACCTGCCCGATCACGGTCGGGATCACCGCCCGCATCGACTGCCGGGGGCCGAAGGTGTTGAAGGGCCGCAGCGTCACCACCGGGGTGCCGAAACTGGCGTGGTAGCTGTCGGCGAGCCGGTCGCCGCCCGCCTTGGACGCCGCGTAGGGCGACTGGGTCACGATCGGGTGGTCCTCGCTGATCGGTACGGTCTGCGCGGTGCCGTACGTCTCGCTGGTCGAGGTGTGCACCAGCCGCGGTATGCCCGACTCCCGTACCGCCTCAAGGACGTTGAGGGTGCCGCTGACATTGGTGTCGACGTAACTGCGCGGCGCCCGGTAGGAGTACGGGATCGCGATCAGCGCGGCCAGGTGGTAGACGGTGTCGCAGCCGGCGACCAGGTCGCGCACCGAGCCGGGGTCGCGGACATCGCCCAGGACGACGTCCACGCAGTCCGTCACCTCGGGCGGCAGCAGCTCCAGCCAGCCGTGCGAGGAGAAGGAGTTGTACTGCACCATCGCGCGCACCCGGCGGCCGGAGGCGACCAGCGCCTCGACCAGGTGCGAGCCGATGAAGCCCTCGGCGCCGGTGACGGCGACGGCAGTTGCGGTGGACACAGGGGTGATCTCCTTGTGGCAGAGGTGACGTGGGGTACCCGCCGGGGGACCGGCGGTCAGCGGTGTGCGGTGACCCGGGCGGTGACGGCGGCGGCCGTGGTGAGCAGGACGGCGGCGGCGCCCGCCCCGGTCAGGCCGATGACGGCGCCGGGCGCGCCGATGTGCGCGGCGAGCAGCGCCACGGCTGTCGTGGTCGCCGCCGACAGCACGGCGGCGGCGGGCCAGGGCCGGTCGCAGGACTGGAGCAGCAGCGCGAGCCACAGCGTGCAGCCGAGCGCCAGCAGCACGCCCAGATGCGGCGCGTCCCAGGGCGCTGCCCCCGGCAGCGCCGCGGACTCGACGCCGGCCAGCGCCACCAGCGCGGCGGCATAGGCCCCCAGGCAGCGCGCCAGCACCCGCCACGACCGGGTGAAGAGCCGCTCACCGACCCCGGTCCTGCGCAGCGCCACCAGAGCGCGGCTGCGGAAGCGGAAGAGCAGCCATTCGGCCACCCCCATGCTCACGGTGAGCGTCGCGACGAATTCCCCGGCCAGGGCCGCGGTCACCACCAGCGCCCCGGCGCCGAGCCCGCCGAGTGCCAGCGGCACCGACCGGCCCACCGGCACGTGCGGGCCGCCCTCCCCGGCCTCCCCGCCCTCGCGCGGCTCCGGGCGCCCGGCGCGGGTCCGGCTCCCGCGCGGCCGGACGCCGAACCACCCGGCCCCCGCGGCGCGGGCGGCACCGCCCGCGGTGTGCACCGCCGCGGCGATGGCGGCGCCGGCCGTCGCCGTGAGGATCGCGGCGACCACGGGCGAGGGGAGTCCCGTCGCGCCGCACCCGGCCGCCACGGTCAGCGGCGCCAGGACGTACAGCAGGGACCGCTCGCGGCCGAGCACCAGCAGGACGGTGGCCGCCGCCATGTACAGCGCCTGGCCGAGCGCGAAGAGCGGCGGCGCCGGGTGCGCGACGCCCGTCACGGCCAGCGCCGCCGCCGTGGCCGGCACGGTGCCCGCGGCGGCGCCCACGAGCAGGCAGCGGGCCGCCGCCCGCGGGCGCTGCGCGAGCAGCAGCAGGCCCGCCCGGTGCGAGAGCCCCTGGTTCCAGCTCCAGCTGCACAGCGCCGCCGCCGCCCAGCCCGCGACCGCGGCGGTCACCCCGAACGGCCCGTCGGGGCCGTCCGCCCAGCGCCCGCCGACGACATAGGCGACGCCCGGCAGCGCGAAGGTCAGTCCGCGCAGGACACAGCGCCCGGCGTCGGTGCGCCACGGGTCGGCGGCCGGTTCCGGCTCGGGGTAGGCGCGCGGCACCAGCGCGAAGAGCGACTCGGCGAGCGAGAACAGGTCCCGGTGCCCGTAGCGCCCGGTGACCTGTTCGTCGGTCAGCCCCTCGGACTCCAGCAGCGCCGCGATCTCGTCCGGGTGCACCGCGCTCGCACACGGCCCGGCCAGCCGCTCCGCCAGCTCGACGACCGGGTCGCTCTGCGCCCACGACGGCGTCCGCCGCCGCGGCAGCCGCACCACCGCGCCCATCGCCCCGTCGGCGCCGGCCGCGCCGACCAGTGACAGCGGCCCGCTCACGCCGTGCCCTCCGCGGCGGGCCGCTGCCCGGACCCCGCCGCGGTGTCGGCGCGCCGGACCCGGGACATCCACGTCACCCCGCCGTACTGCCGCCCGGTGCGCGGCTCGGCCGGCGACAGGCCGGTGTAGATGCCGCGGAAGGCGTCGATGGTCTGCCGCAGGGTGAACTGGTCGATGACCCGCAGCCGGGCCGCCTCGCCCAGCGCGGCCCGCCGCGCCGGGTCGCGCAGCAGCGCCAGGGTGGCCGCCGCCATGGCAGCGGGGTCGCGCGGCGGGACGACGAGGCCGGTCTCGCCGACCGCCTCGCGCACCCCGCCGACGTCGGTCGAGACGGTGCAGCGCCCGCAGGACATCGCCTCGATGAGGGTGAAGGGGAAGCCCTCGCTGATGCTGGAGAGCATCACGACCTGCCCGGCCGCGTAGGCGGTGCGGATGTCGTCCACCCGGCCCTCGAAGCTGACCGCCCCGGCGGCCCCGAGCGCTGCGGCCAGCGCCTCGCAGCGCGCGCGGTAGTCCTCGCCGCCGCGCGGGGTGCCGCCGAAGATCCGCAGCCGGGCCTCGGGTATCTCCTCGCGGACCAGCGCGAACGCGCGGATCAGCGTCTCCAGGTCCTTGATCGGGTCGATCCGCCCGGCCCAGGCCAGCGTCGGCACCTCGGGTTCGGGCCCGGCGAGCGGGAAGGCGGCGGGGTCGACCCCGTTGTAGACGGTACGGATACGGCCCGCGTCGGCGCCGCCGTGCTCCTCCCAGCGGCGGTTGTAGCGGTTGCCCGGGGTGATCAGCGCGCTGTGCCGGTAGGCCTCGCGGGCCAGCAGCCGGAAGAAGTGCAGCATCAGGGACTTCACCGGCCAGCGGTAGGGGCCCGTGCGGTGGCCGAGATAGCGCTCCCGCTGGTAGACGCCGTGTTCGGTGAGCAGCAGCGGCACCTGGTCGCGGTGGTGCGCGAGCAGCCCCGGCAGGGTGGCGAGGCCGCCGCTGACCGCGTGCGCGACTCCGGTCGGCGCGCCGGCGGCCAGCGGGCGCAGCGCGTGCTCCAGCAGGTCGGTGCCGGTCAGCGCGTCGTACTGGGTCGGCAGGGCCGCCGCCACGTCCGTACCCGGGCGCCGCCACAGCCCGGCCAGGGCGCGTACGGCCGCCTCGGAGCGCAGGCCCGCCGACAGCGTGCCGGCGTCCGCCCAGTCGGCGAGGTCGTACAGCGCGGGGCCGAACAGCTCGTCGGTGCCGGCCCTTCCACCGTCCCCGCCGCGTCCGCCCTCGGCCAGCAGCGAGGTCAGCAGCCGCTCCCAGGCGCCGAGGAAGGCCCGCCGGTCCCGGCCGCGCGGCTCCTTCCCCCCGGGGACGGCGCCCCACATCGGTATCGACTCCACCGCCCGCACGTGCGACGGCAGTTCCCACACCGGCTGCTCACGTCCCGTCGCGGTGACGGCCGTGACCCGGAAGTCCACATCGGGCATGGCGCGTACGAGCTGGTCGCACCAGACGCTGACCCCGCCGGGGCTGTGCGGGTAGGTCCCCTCGGTCAGCAGCGTCACCTGCGCGATACGCGAGGGCGGTTGGCCGAGCACTGCGTGCATGTGTCCCCCCGGGACAGGTCGGTACGGCCGGGGCGCGGGCGCGCCCCGGCGTGCGGGCGGGGCGGCCACCGCCCCGCCCGCACGCGTTCGCGTCTGCCGTGTCAGGGCCGCTTGCTGTCGCCGGGCCCGGCGGGCACGGCGACCGCCACGCCCTTGGGCACCGGCAGCCGGCCGACCGGGGCCGCGAGCGCCGCCGGGCTGTTGGCGGCGGCCTTCGCCGGCGCCGCGGGCACCGCGCCGGACGGCAGGGTCAGCGACACCGCGAACTGCAGCAGCCCCGGCTGCGTCCAGCCCGACAGCCGGCCCGCGTACGCGGTGCCGAAGGCCGTGGATCCGAGCAGTTGGGCCTGCCGGGTGCCGGCCGGGACGGTCGCGTCCACCTGGACGCCGCTCGGCGCGCTGACGGTGACCGTGTCGCCGATGCGGTAGGCGGTGACGTCGCCGCCCTTCCACGCCGTGCTCCACGCGGCCCTGCGCTGCAATTCGGTGGCGATGTCCGAGGTCCGCAGATTCACCGTGGGCGTGTTCGCCGCGAACAGCGCCGCGTAGTCGCCGAGCACCCGCTCCAGCACCGGGTACGCGATCCGGTCCTCGGCCAGGTTCGACTGGTGGAGGAAGTGCGGGCGCGGATTGTTGCCCAGCACATGGCCGAGGTCGATCCTCGACTCCAGCGGCACGATGTACGACGCGTAGCCGGTGGCCGGGTCCAACGGGGCGTTCAGGCAGGTGGAGTTGCCGGAGGTCGTGCAGGCGCCGCTGCCGCCCTGGGCCTGGCTGGTGTAGATCCAGTTGTACTCGTCGGTCTCCTCCTGCGCCGTGCCGGCGTTGTAGAAGACGTTCATCGGGAAGCGCGGCACGGTGACCGCGGGGCCGGCCTGGCGCTGGTCGGGCTCACGGGAGTTGTCGCTGGCCAGGTACTTCACGCCGAGCACGGTCAGCGCGGAGGCGAGGTTGGGATTGTCGGCGGGCTGCTGCGGCAGCAGCTTGAGCCCGGAGTGCTCGCCGGTCACCAGCTCCTGGTCGTTCAGGGACAGTCCGTGCACCGCCGCCCAGGTGCGGTTGTCCTGCACCGCCGAGGTGATGTCGGAGGTGCTCACCCACTGGACGGCGCCGCTCGCGGTCGTCTGGCAGCGCCACGGCACCACGCTCACGTCCTGCACACAGCCCAGGAAGGGGTGCAGATAGGTGTGGTTGACCCACCGGTAGGTGTTCTTGTCGGCGATCAGCTGGTTCGCCAGCGGGTCGGTCGTCGTGCCGTGGTCGGACTTCCAGTCCTCGCTGCCGCCGCCGTTGAAGACGAAGTCGAAGGTGAGGCCGTGCGCCTTCGACCACTGCGCGGCATAGGCCGCGTCCGCCGCCGTCATCCGGACCGGGTCGGTGTCGTCCCCGGTGCCGATCGGGCAGTCCACGTCGCCCGGCGTGCAGTTGAGGGTGGGATTCCACCGGTCGTCGGCGAGGAAGACGTCGTCGACCTGTACCTCGAAGTAGTTGCGGTCGGCGCCCAGGTGGATGCCCTGCGTCATCCACTCCACGATGCCGCGGGCCAGCAGCCGGAACTGCTGCTGGTACTGGTTGTAGACGAACGGGATCACCAGCTCGCTGCGCCCGTCGTGCGTGTACTGCCCGACCAGCACCCCGCGTTCGGTGCCGCCCGGGATCGGCGCGTCCACCAGCGGGGTGAAGCTCGCCCCGGCCGCCTGGGTGGCCAGCGGCGTCGCCAGGTAGCCGTAACTCTCCGACTGGTAGGGGTCGTTGTCCTCGAAGGGCACCGCGCCCTTGAGGTACCCGAAGTCGCCCGCCGCGCCCTGCGCGGTCACCTGCCCCTGCACGCCGTCCAGCGGGCCGAGGTAGCCGCCGGTCTGCGCGTAGTTGAGCCCGACCGAGGGCTGCGCGTAGGTGTACGCGTCCACCTGCCGGATACCGAAGGCTGTCTCGTACGCCGCCAGGGCGGCCATCTCCGTGGAGCCCGCGCCGAACGGGTTGTCGCTGGGCAGCACCACCGCCTGGAATTTGGCCCGCGGTCGCCCCGACACGGTGTCGCTCAGGAAGCCCGCGGTGATCACCGGCCGGCCCGCGGCGGTGAGGTCCACCGTGGTGTACGGAGTGCCCGCACCGTCCAGCTCCGAGGTGATGGCCGCGGTCGCCGGACCCCCGTCGTCCACCACCAGCACCCTGAGATCGACCCGCGGCGGCACCGCGGCCCGCGCCGACGGCGGCGCGACCGCCAGTGCCACCAGTGCCGCCGCGGACGCGACGGTTGCGGCGCGTAAAGCTCTGCCCATGAAGTTCCTCCCCCGGCAGCCGCCGATTCCCGATCGGCGTGCTCCCACTCCAACGGCCCTCTCCGGCCGTATTCCGGGGACCATCGTGGGGTAGATCGCGGAGGAGTTGTGACCATTTTGCGGAGGTGACTGGAACGCATGCGTCATGCGTCGCAGGCGCGTGCGAGGCTTCGCGTCTCCCACCTGCGGCGTTAATCTCTGTCATGCTCACGGCGCGCACGGATTATCGACCTAAATGATGAATGACCGAGCATATTTTCGATTCATGCATGGAAAGCCGAATGAATCGATAACACATGCGAATCCGTGCGCCCCGAAAAGCGCCTGCCGCGGCAGGGCGATTACGCGTGCGCCCCGTGGAGGCGGGTTCAGTCGATCGGGGGCGGGGCCGGCGCCGGTGTGGGCTCGGGTGTGGGCGGCACCGGGGAC
>NZ_JAJSYW010000199.1:0-12865 GCF_036815005.1 Streptomyces sp. IBSBF 2435
GCGCAGTTCCCCGCGCCCCTACGGGGGCTCGACTCCTCTGCCGCAGAGGGCACCCCTCCAGGGGCGCGGGGAACTGCGCGCCCAGCCACGGTGCGGCGGCACTGTGCACGCCACAGGAAGTGGCACCCCCCAGGGGCGCGGGGAACATGCGCGACAAGCCCCCGCCGGGCCGCGGGCGAGCGCGTACCGCAGGGACAGACCGGCGGGGGCGGCGGCGCCCGAGAGGCCGACACACCGGGCTAAGCCGTCAGGATTCGCCCGGCCCGTACATATGCTGGCCAAATGACGCGAATCGGCGCCGTGCATGCGGTGCTTCCGCCGCATCAGTACGAGCAGTACGAGATCACGGAAGCACTCGCGGGCCTGGGCGCGGCGCCCCCGATCGCCCGCGCGGTGCTGGAGCGCGTGCACGCCGCGTCCGCCGTCCGTACGCGCCGCCTCGCCCTGCCCCTGGAGCGCTACGCGACACTGCACGGCTTCGGCGAGGCCAACGACTGCTTCATCGAAGTTGCCCAGGAACTGGGCGAGCAGGCCGTCACGGATGCGCTGGCCGACGCCGGCATCAGGCCGGACGAGGTGGACCTCGTCATCTCCACCTCCGTCACCGGTATCGCCGCACCCTCGATCGAGGCCAGGATCGCCGGCCGGCTCGGGCTGCGGCCGGATGTGAAGCGGGTTCCGGTGTTCGGGCTGGGATGCGTCGCGGGAGCCGCGGGCCTGGCGCGGCTGCACGACTACCTGGAGGCCCGCCCGCAGGGCGTCGCCGTGCTGCTCTCGGTGGAGCTGTGCTCGCTGACGCTCCAGCGCAACGACACCTCGACGGCCAACGTCGTCGCGGGCGCGCTGTTCGGCGACGGCGCCGCCGCGGTGGTGGCGGTCGGCCGGGACCGGGCCGCCGCGGGTCCCGAGGTCGTGGCGACCCGCAGCCGGCTGTACCCGGACACCGAGCGGCTGCTCGGCTGGGAGATCGGCGACGACGGCTTCCGCATCGTGCTGGGCAGCGATCTGCCCGACCTGGTCAGGCGCCATTTCGGCCCCGAGGTGCGCGGCTTCCTGGCCGACCACGGACTCAAGCCGGAGGACGTGACCGGGTGGGTCTGCCACCCGGGCGGCCCGAAGGTGCTGGAGGCGGTCCGCGAGACGCTGGACCTGCCGGCCAGGGCGCTGGAGGCGACCTGGCGCTCGCTGGCCGAGGTCGGCAACCTCTCGTCCGCCTCGGTCCTGCACATCCTGCGCGACACGCTGGCCGGCGACCGCCCGCTGCCCGGCAGCCCGGGGCTGATGATGGCGATGGGCCCCGGCTTCTGTTCCGAACTCGTCCTCCTGCGCTGGTAGGTACCGCCTGATGCCCTCGTACACCCTGCTCCTGCTGCTGGTTGCCTTCGAACGGCTGATGGAGCTGAACATCGCCCGCCGCAATGCGGCCTGGAGCTTCGCCCGCGGCGGGGCCGAGCACGGCGGCGGCCACTACCCGGTGATGGTGCTGCTGCACACCGGGCTGCTGGCCGGCTGTCTGGCCGAAGTCCACTACGGCGGGCGGCCGTTCATCCCCGCGCTCGGCGTGCCGATGCTCGTACTCGTGCTGGCCGCACAGGTGTTGCGCTGGTGGTGCGTCGCCGCGCTGGGACCGCGCTGGAACACCCGGGTGATCGTCGTGCCCGGGCTGCCGCTGGTGGACCGCGGGCCGTACCGGCTGATGCGGCACCCCAACTACCTGGCGGTGGTGGTCGAGGGCGCCGCGCTGCCGCTGGTGCACGGGGCGTGGATCACCGCGCTGTGCTTCACGCTGGCCAACGCGCGGCTGCTCACGGTCCGGCTGCGCTGCGAGAACGCCGCGCTCGGCCTGGCGGCCACGTGATCGACCTGCTGGTCGCGGGCGGCGGTCCCGCGGGGCTCGCCACCGCGATCCACGCCGCCAGGGCGGGACTTGAGGTGGTGGTCGCCGAGCCGCGCCCCGGGCCGGTCGACAAGGCCTGCGGGGAGGGCCTGATGCCCTCCGCCGTCCGCTCGCTGGCCGCACTCGGCGTCACCGTCGCGGGCCAGCCGCTGCACGGCATCCGCTACGTCGACGAGCGGCACCGGGCGGAGGCCCGCTTCCGTACCGGTCCCGGGCGCGGGGTGCGGCGTACCGAACTTCAGGCCGCACTCGCCGCCACCGCGGCCGAACTCGGCGTGCGCGTGCTGCCGTTGCGGGTCGACGGGGTCCGGCAGGACGGTGACAGCGTGACCGCGGCCGGGATCACCGCCCGCTATCTCGCCGCGGCCGACGGCCTGCACTCACCGATCAGGCGCGGGCTGCGGCTCGGCGCGGGACCCGACCCGCGGCCGGCCCGCTACGGGCTGCGCCGGCACTACGCCGTACGCCCGTGGACGGACTGCGTCGAGGTGCACTGGTCGGCCCGCGCCGAGGCCTATGTCACCCCGCTGGGGCCGCGGTTGGTCGGGGTTGCGGTGCTCACCGGCGACCGCGCGCCCTTCGCCGGCCACCTGGCCGCCTTCCCCCGGCTGCTGGAGCGGCTGCCCGCCGACGCGGTGACACCCGCCCGCGGCGCGGGCCCGATGCGGCAGCGGGTCCGTACCCGGGCGGCGGGCCGGGTGCTGCTGGTCGGCGACGCGGCGGGCTACGTCGACGCGCTGACCGGCGAGGGCGTCGCGGTCGCGCTGGCCGCGGCGCACCAGCTGGTGCGCTGCGTGGTGGCCGACCGGCCGCAGGACTACGACCGCGCGTGGCGCCGGGCCTCGCGCGACTACCGGCTGCTCACCGGCTCGCTGCTGTGGCTGCGCGGCCGGCCGTGGTCCGCCCGCCGTATCGTGCCCGCTGCGGCCCACTGCCCCGCGCTCTTCGCCGCCGCCGTCCACCGGCTGTCCTGACCCGGCCGCCCCTCAGCCCGCGGCCGGGCCGTAGCGGAACCAGCCGTAGTCGGCGTGGCCGGTGCCGCCCGCGGGCCCTGTCGCGTACGGCCCGAGGAAGACACCCGTGAAGCCGCCGGCGACCTGGCTGCTCAGGAAGCGGCCGTCGATCGTGGCGAGGTCGCGGGCGCCCTCGGGGGACTGGGTGCAGGAGAAGGTGTAGTCCTGCCCCCTGGCCCGCACCCCGAGCCGCAACGGCCCCGGGCGTACCGGGAGTTCGGCCTGTACCGTGTCGGTGCCCGCGTGGCGCCCGGTCAGCCGGACGACGGTGCGGCCGTCCTCGGCCGGAGTGGCCAGCAGGGTGATGTGGTGGCCGGGGCTCTGGAACACCGCGAGGCCCGCGGCCTCGCCGGGGGACCCCGGGTTGAAGTCGAGCGCGGTCTCGGCGGCGAAGTCGGTGTGCTGCTGGCGGCGGCCGACGAAGGCCGGGGTGTGCTGCTCGGCGAGGGTCTGCGGGAGCAGCCGCAGCCGCAGATGCCCGGGCCGCTCGGTCAGGCTGTACGCCCCGGTCCCGGGGGACCGCAGCAGATTCCAGCCGGCGTCCAGCACCTCGGCGTCGAAGTGGTCCACCGGGCCGGCCGCAGGCCAGGGGTGCGCGGGCAGCGCGACCTCGGTGTGCTCGGTGAGCCGCCCCGCGCCGGGGTTGACGACCGGCCAGCCCTGCTCCCACTCCACCCGGGCCAGATGGGTCTCGCGCCCGAGGTTGGCGTGGCGCCCGCCGTACATCCGGGAGGCCAGCAGCAGCGCGTACCAGTCGCCACCGGGCGTCCGCACCAGGTCGGCGTGCCCGGCGCCGGACAGCGGGTGGCCCTGGCCGAGGTGGCGGTGGGTGAGCACCGGATTGCCCGGGTGGTTCTCGTAAGGACCGGTGACCTGCCGGCTGCGGGCCACGGTGACCGCGTGCTCGAACTCGGTGCCGCCCTCGGCGAGCAGCAGCACGTACCAGCCGTCGTGCCGGTACAGGTGCGGTCCCTCCGCCCAGCGTGCGTCCACCAGGGCGCCGCGGAAGAGCACCCGGTCGGGGCCGCTCAGGGCGCCGGTCGCCACATCGAAGGCGCGCATCCAGATCTCGGTCCTGCCGCCGGTGCCCGGGATCTCGCGGGCGCCGAGCAGATACGCCGAGCCGTCGTCGTCGAAGAACAGCGACGGGTCGAAGCCGGGCGCCTCCGGCAGCCACACCGGGTCCGACCAGTCGCCGGCCGGATCGTCCGCGGACAGCAGGAAGTTGCCCGCGGAGCCGAGCCCGTCGACCAGCGTGCACACCAGGTGGAAGCGGCCCGCGGCATGGCGCAGCGTGGGCGCGTACAGGCCGCCGTCCCACCGCACCCCGTCGAGGTCCACCTGCCCGGCGCGGTCCACCGCGTGGCCGATCGGCCGCCAGTTCGCCAGGTCCCTGCTGTGGTGCAGCGGGATGCCGGGGAAGCAGGCGAAGGAGGAGTTCGCGAGGTAGTAGTCCTGCCCCACCCGGCACACCGACGGGTCGGGGAAGCAGCCGGGCAGGACCGGGTTGTGCGCGGTGACGGTCATCAGTGGTGCGTGTCCTTGGATGGGTCGGCGAGGCGGCTCTCCTGCGGATGAGCCGGCCGTGCCGGTACTGGGCCTCGAAACTTGCGGAACACTTCCGGAACTTCTGAGTGACGTTAGAAGCGCCGTCCGGCTCCGTCAACCCTCCCGGCGCGGCACTCGCGGGCCGGAGTTCGAAAAGGCGCGGTGCCTTTTCCGCGGGGCGGGGGCGCTGCCTAGACTGGGAGCCCACTGCGACAGGAGGCACCGGTGGCGGCAGACAGCGCGGGCCGGGTCACGATCGCCGACATCGCCCGCGAGGCCGGGGTGTCGCTGCCCACGGTCTCCCGGGTGCTCAACGGGCGCAGCGACGTGTCCGCGGCCACCCGCCGCCGGGTGGAGGACCTGCTGGCCGAGCACGGCTACCGGCGCAGGGCGGCCGGCACCGCGAGCCGGGCCAACCTCATCGACCTGGTGTTCAACGACCTCGACAGCCCCTGGGCGGTGGAGATCCTGCGCGGCGTGGAGAAGGTCGCCCATGCCGCGGGGGTGGGCGCCGTGGTGTCCGCGGTGCACCACCAGGCGGCGTCCGCGCAGCAGTGGCTGGTCGGCGTCAGGTCCCGCAACTCCGACGGCGCGATCCTGGTCACGTCGGAGCCCGCCCCGCGGCTGAACGCGGAATTGCGCAGGCTGGGCATGCCGCTGGTGGTCATCGACCCGGCAGGGGTTCCCACCTTCGACATCCCCACCATCGGCGCCACCAACTGGGCCGGCGGGCGCAGCGCGGTGCTGCACCTTCTGGGGCTCGGCCACCGCAGGATCGGCATCATCACAGGACCGCCCGCGCTGCTGTGCAGCCGGGCCCGGCTCGACGGCTACCGTGCGGCCCTGGAGTCGGCCGGGGTCGAGGTGGACGACAACCTCGTGCGGGTGGGCGACTTCTCGCACGAGTCCGGCTTCGCCCTGGGCTCCGCGCTGCTCGGCGGCGCGCACCCGCCGACCGCGGTCTTCGCCTCCAGCGACCAGATGGCGCTGGGCGTCTACGAGGCCGCCAGGCAGTACGGCCTGCGGGTGCCCGACGACCTGAGCGTCGTCGGCTTCGACGACCTGCCGCAGGCCCGCTGGTCACCGCCGCCGCTGACCACGGTGCGGCAGCCGCTCGCCGAAATGGGCGCCGCGGCTGCCGACATGCTGCTCCAACTGGTCCAGGGCCAGACCCCGGACGTGCTGCGGGTGGAGCTGTCCACCAGCCTGGTGGTACGGGAGAGCTCCGCCGCGCCGCGTCAGTCCGACGCGGGCACCCGGCCGGCCGGCTCCACCTCGGCGGTCGGCAGGAAGCGCCCGACCAGGAGCTTGTAGAGCGCGCCGCCCACCAGGCCGCCGACCAGTGGACCGGCGATCGGTACCCAGAAGTAGAGGTTGCCCCACTGGTCCCGCCAGGCCGTGCTGTAGCCGGTGATGTAGCTGGCCAGCCGCGGGCCGAGGTCACGCGCCGGGTTGATCGCGTAACCGGCGTTGGCGCCGAAGGCCATACCGATCGCGACCACGATCAGGCCGATGATGAACGCGCCGAGGTTGGCGCCCGGCGGGGTGTTGAGCACGTCGGTGATCGCCAGGATCAGCATCAGCAGGATCGCGGTACCGATCACCTGGTCGCGGAAGGCACCCCATTCGTGCACCCCGGCGGTCAGCGATCCGTTGCCGGGCAGCGTGGAGAAGACGAACTGCGTCTTCATCGTGTGCCCGGGGTCGGCGTGGCCGAGGATCTCGCTGTAGTTCCACCGCACGATCAGCGCGGCGACGAAGGCGCCGAGGAACTGGGCGAACCAGTACGGCACCACCTTGCGCCAGGTGAAGCCCTTGAAGACGGCCAGCGTGAGCGTCACCGCGGGATTGAGATGGGCACCGGAGAGCCTGGCGGCCACGTACACACCCAGCGTGACGCCCAGGCCCCAGGCCCAGGCGATCGAGTCGTGGCCGCCCAGACCGCCCTTGGGCGAGGTGAGGTCGCCGCCGGCGACCACCTGGGCCACCACACCGGCACCGATCAGGATCAGGATCATGGTGCCGGCGAACTCCGCGAGCATCTCCCCGATCAGCCCCGAGCCGCGTACACGTGTCGCCATGGCTACCGCTTCCCGCCGGCCGTCACAGCCGGCTGTGGCTTGTTCGGTTCTGCACCGTTTCGGTACGTGATTGCTCCACCGAAACATGTGTGGGCAGCCGTGGCGCGCGGGGTTAGGCCGTCCGCCGGACCCGCGGCGCGCGCCCCGTCGTCGAGGTCCTGACAGGAACGGGATATCTTGATATCAAGCAATGTTTGCAATGCTGGAAACTGGAGCGGAGTAACCGGTGGCTGACTCGACCATCATCTATACGCACACCGACGAGGCGCCGGCCCTGGCGACGTATTCGTTCCTGCCGGTGATCGAGGCGTACGCCTCGACGGCCGGCGTCACGGTCGAGAGCCGTGACATCTCGCTGGCCGGCCGGATCATCGCCGTCTTCCCCGAGTACCTGGAGGAGGGGCAGCGGATCGACGACGCGCTGGCCGAGCTGGGCCGGCTGGCCGGCACGCCGGGCGCGAACATCATCAAGCTGCCGAACGTCTCGGCCTCGATCCCGCAGCTCAAGGCGGCCGTCGCCGAGCTCCAGCAGCAGGGCTACGCGCTGCCGGACTACCCGGACGACCCGAAGACCGACCAGGACCGCGACGTCCGCGCCCGCTATGACCGGATCAAGGGCAGCGCCGTCAACCCGGTGCTCCGCGAGGGCAACTCCGACCGCCGCGCCCCCGCCTCGGTGAAGAACTACGCCAAGGCCCACCCGCACCGGATGGGCGCCTGGACCCCCGAGTCGAAGACCAACGTGGCGACCATGGGCGCCGACGACTTCAGGAGCACCGAGAAGTCCGCGGTCATCGCCGCGGACGGCGCCCTGCGCATCGAGCTGGCCGGCGACGACGGCAGCACCACCGTGCTGCGCGAGTCGGTGCCGGTGCTGGCCGGCGAGGTCGTGGACGCCTCGGTGATGCGGGTCGCCGCGCTGCGCGAGTTCCTCAGCGCCCAGGTGGCCAGGGCCAAGGCCGAGGGCGTGCTGTTCTCCGTGCACCTCAAGGCGACCATGATGAAGGTCTCCGACCCGATCATCTTCGGCCATGTCGTACGGGCCTTCTTCCCCAGGACCTTCGCCGAGCACGGCGCCGCGCTCGCCGCGGCCGGGCTGACCCCGAACGACGGTCTCGGCGGCATCATCAACGGCCTGGAGTCGCTCCCCGGCGGCGCCGCGATCACCGCGTCCTTCCAGGCCGAGCTTGCCGAGGGCCCCGCGCTGGCGATGGTCGACTCCGACCGCGGCATCACCAACCTGCACGTGCCCAGCGACGTCATCGTGGACGCCTCGATGCCGGCCATGATCCGCACCTCGGGCCACATGTGGGGTCCCGACGGCCAGGAGGCCGACACCCTCGCGGTGATCCCGGACAGCAGCTACTCCGGCGTCTACCAGGTCGTCCTCGACGACTGCCGCGCGAACGGCGCCTTCGACCCGGCCACCATGGGTTCGGTGCCCAACGTCGGCCTGATGGCGCAGGCCGCCGAGGAGTACGGCAGCCACGACAAGACCTTCGAGATCCCGGTCACCGGCACCGTCCGGGTGGTCGACGGCAGCGGCGCGGCGGTCCTGGAGCAGGCCGTCAGCGCCGGCGACGTCTTCCGGATGTGCCAGACCAAGGACGTCCCGATCCGCGACTGGGTCAAGCTCGCCGTCACCCGCGCCCGCGCCACCGGCAGCCCCGCGGTCTTCTGGCTGGACGAGAGCCGCGCCCACGACGCGAACCTGATCGCCAAGGTCGGCCAGTACCTGCCCGAGCACGACACCGCCGGGCTGCAGATCGAGATCATGACGCCGCAGGCCGCGACCGCCTTCTCCCTGGAGCGGATCCGCCGCGGCGAGGACACCATCTCGGTCACCGGCAACGTGCTGCGCGACTACCTGACCGACCTCTTCCCGATCCTGGAGCTGGGCACCAGCGCCAAGATGCTCTCGGTGGTCCCGCTGATCAACGGCGGCGGCCTGTTCGAGACCGGCGCCGGCGGCTCGGCGCCCAAGCACGTGCAGCAGCTGGTCAAGGAGAACTACCTGCGCTGGGACAGCCTCGGCGAGTTCTTCGCTCTGGCCGCCAGCTTCGAGCACCTGGCCGCCTCCACGGGCAACGCGCGGGCGCAGATCCTCGCCGACACCCTCGACCGCGCCACCGGCACCTTCCTCAACGAGGACCGGTCGCCCAGCCGCAGGCTCGGCGGCATCGACAACCGCGGCAGCCACTTCTACCTCGCGCTGTACTGGGCGCAGGAGCTGGCGGCGCAGACCGACGACGCGGCCCTCGCGGCGGCGTTCGACGGCCTCGCCAAGACGCTGGCGGAGCAGGAGGAGACCATCGTTACCGAATTGATCGCTGTCCAGGGATCGCCGGTCGACATCGGCGGTTACTACCGGCCCGACCCCGCCAAGGCCGCCGCCGTCATGCGCCCCTCGGCCGCGTTCAACCAGGCCATCGGCTCGCTCGCCTGATCGAATGCCCGGGGCAACGGCCCCGGCAACACGCCCGTCACCCCGGCCGGACCGTCACCGCGCCGGGGTGACGGTGTTCCATGGAGTGACCGGTTCGATGATTTTCTTCTTGACGTGCGGGCCGCCAGACGAGTTGACTCACCCGCACTTGGGCCGCGTCGTGGCGGCCCTCTCAGGGGAGGCACCACCGCAATGAACGCGATATCGCGCCGTCTTGTCGTGGGAGGCGCTGTGATCTCACTGGCGCTGACCATGGCCGCGTGTGGCAAGGCCGGCGACAAGAAGTCCTCGGACGACAGCACCAGCAAGAGCATCGGTCTGCTGCTGCCCGACACGGTGACGGCCCGGTACGAGAGGTTCGACAGGCCGCTGATCACCAACAAGATCAAGGCGCTGTGCTCCGACTGCGAGGTGCAGTACGACAACGCCGGTGGTGACGCCGCCAAGCAGGCGCAGCAGGTCAGCACCATGGTCGCCAAGGGCGTCAAGGTGCTGATCCTGGACGCCCAGGACTACGTCGGCATCAAGTCGTCCGTCCAGGCCGCGGTGGACAAGGGCATCAAGGTCGTCGCCTACGACCGCCTCGCCGAGGGACCCGTCTCGGCGTACGTGAGCTACGACAACAAGAAGGTCGGAGAACTCCAGGGCTCGGCGCTGCTGACGGCGATGGGCTCGGACGCCACCCCGCAGTCCAAGATCGTGATGATCAACGGCGACGACGCCGACCCCAACGCCGCCGAGTTCAAGGCCGGCGCGCACAGCGCCCTGGACGGCAAGGTGACCATCGCCTACGAGCAGTCCGGCCTGTGGAAGGACACCGTCGCCAACCAGAAGGTCAAGGCGGCGATCACCTCGGTCGGCAAGAACAACATCAAGGGCGTCTACTCGGCCAACGACACGATGGCCGGCGGTATCGCCACCGCGCTCAAGGGCGCCGGCATCAAGGTCCCGCTGACCGGTCAGGACGCCGACCTGGCGGCGATCCAGCGGATCCTGGTCGGCGACCAGAGCTCCACCGTCTACAAGGCGGCGAAGCCGGAGGCCGAGAGCGCCGCGGAGATCGCGGTCGACCTGCTGCAGAACAAGGACTTCAAGTCCATCGCCGACACCACCAAGAAGAGCGGCTCGGGCGACGACGTGCCCTCCAAGCTGCTCAACGCGGTCTCGGTGACCAAGGACAACATCAAGGACACCGTCCTGGCCGACGGTACGTACACCGTCGCCCAGATCTGCACCGCCGACTACGCCACGGCCTGCGCGGACAACGGAATCAAGTAGGCCGGGACCGGGCCGGCCGCGGCCGGCCGGCCCGGCGCTCGCAACCGGGGGACAGGAGCGGGGGGAACGCGTTCGGCGCGTGAATCCCGCTCAACTTCTTGACGGCTCGCCATGGCCCCTTGACACTGCCTTACGGATCAGGGGTATCCCTGATCCGCAGATTGAGAGCGTTTTCAATCGGCTGAATCAAAGGGTCATAGCCGAGCTGTGGCCTGAAATGTGCAGTGCTGAGCGCGACTACACCCCCACATCCGCGCTGACCTGGCGTTCACTTCGCGAAGCCAGGGAAAGGACTCCACTCATGCGCAGAACCTTCCCCCCAGGCCGGACCGGGCACCGGTCACGCCTCCACCGGCGGCCCGTCGCCCTGCTCGCCGCCTTCGCCCTGGTCCTCGCCGGACTGCTGGGCCTGATCGGGACCATCGGCAGTGCCTCGGCGGACGCCTCCGACTACACCCAGAGCGTCAGTGAGCCGAGCAGCACCCAGGCGAAGGTCACCTTCACCCCGACGTCGCCCGCCACCTATGTGATCATCCATTACCAGGTGGGCGCCGGCGGCCAGCAGAACGTCCAGATGGCTGCGTCCGGCAGCAGCTGGACGTACACCGTCTCGCCGATCTCGGCCGGCACCGTGCTGACGTACTCGTTCACGTACACCAAGAACGGCCCGCAGTACGACAGCTCGCAGTACACGTACACCCAGGGCAGCGGCGGCAGCACCAGTGCCGGCACCAGCTCCGGGACGAGCAGCGGGACCAGTACGGGCACGAGCACCGGGACGACCACGGGCAGCACCGGCGGTTCCACCACCCCGCCGCCGGGGAACTGCCCGACGCAGTCGGACACCCCGAACTTCGGCTCGAACGTCCACATATACGATCCGTCGATGTCGGCCGCCACCATCCAGAGCCAGCTCGACGCCCAGTTCAACCAGCAGAAGGACACCGCCACCGCGCAGTTCAGCAACAACCGGGTGGCGCAGCTGTTCAAGCCGGGCACGTACAACGTGAACGACAACGTCGGCTTCTACACCTCGGTGGCCGGCCTCGGCCAGAACCCGGACGACGTCACGTTCAACGGCAACATCACCGTGGACGCCTTCAACGCCTCCGACGCGGGCAACGCGACGCAGAACTTCTGGCGCTCCGCGGAGAACCTGGCCATCAACCCCGGCGGCGGCAGCGACCGCTGGGCCGTGGCCCAGGCCGCGCCCTTCCGCCGGATCGACGTGCACGGCAACCTCCAGCTCTACCCGGCCAGCTACGGCTACGCCAGCGGAGGCTACATCGCCGACACCAAGGTCAGCGGCGAGACCTCCTCGATCTCGCAGCAGCAGTGGTACACCCGGGACAGCAACCTGGGCAGCTGGGCGGGCGGCGTGTGGAACATGGTCTTCTCCGGGGTGAACGGCGCCCCGGGCAACACCTTCCCGAACCCGCCGGAGACCACCCTGGCCACCACCCCGGTCTCCCGTGACGTGCCCTACCTCTACGTCGACAGCAGCGGCAAATACCGGGTCTTCCTGCCCTCGCTGCGCACCAACGCCTCGGGGCCGAGCTGGGCCGGCGGCAGCACCCCGGGCAGCTCGCTGCCGATGAGCCAGTTCTACGTCGTCAAGGCCGGCGACACTGCCGCGACCATCAACAACGCCCTCTCCCAGGGCTGCAACCTCTTCGTCACCCCGGGCGTGTACCACCTGAACCAGACGCTCAACGTGACCAAGGCCAACACCACCATCCTCGGCATCGGCTACCCGACGCTGATCCCGGACAACGGGGTCAACGCGATGCAGGTCGCCGACGTGGACGGCGTGCGCCTCAAGGGCCTGCTGTTCGACGCGGGCACCACCAACTCGCAGGCGCTGCTCACGGTCGGCCCGTCCGGTTCGTCCGCGAGCCACGCGGCCAACCCGACCACCATCCAGGACGTGTTCTTCCGGATCGGCGGCCAGGTCGCGGGCAAGGCCACCAACAGCCTGATCGTGAACAGCAGCAACGCGATCATCGACCACATCTGGGCCTGGCGAGCCGACCACGGCAGCGGCGTGGGCTGGACCAGCAACACCGCGGACAACGGCCTGACCGTCAACGGCAACAACGTCTTGGCGACCGGCCTGTTCGTCGAGCACTACCAGAAGTACGAGGTGGTGTGGAACGGCCAGGGCGGCAAGACGATCTTCTTCCAGAACGAGAACCCGTACGACCCGCCCAACCAGGCGGCCTGGAAGAACCCGGCGGGCCAGAACGGCTACGCGGCCTACAAGGTGGGCGCCAATGTGACCACCCATGAGGCCTGGGGACTCGGCAGTTACTGCTACTTCAACGTCAACCCGGCGGTGAACAACTACCACGCCTTCGAGGTGCCCAACGTCTCGGGCGTGAAGTTCCACTCCGCGCTGACCGTCTCGCTCGGCGGCGTGGGCACCATCACCCACGTCATCAACGACACCGGAGCGGTCACCGCCTCCAACACCACCCCCAGCAACGTCGTCAACTACCCGTGAAGCCGGGCCTGATCAGCAGCTGACCTGGTGAACTCCCGCGTGGTGGGGGGGGGGGGGGGGGGGGGGGGGGGGGGGGGGGGGGGGGGGCGGGGGGGGGGG
>NZ_JAJSYW010000200.1:0-12806 GCF_036815005.1 Streptomyces sp. IBSBF 2435
GGGCCAGGCGGGGGCGGCGTCGAGGTGGACCGGGGTGCCGTCGAGCAGGGCCCGGGTCACCGCGGGGATCGCGCCCTCGACGGGGTAGGGGAGACGGTCGAGGGCCGGCGTGCCGGTCACATCCGTGGCCGTGGTGATGACCGGGCTCGTCGTCAGGACCGTGCAGACCGCTTCCGCCAGGGCGTTGGCCCCGGAGGCGTGCCCCCCGAGGAGGGCGATCGCGTGGCGGTGCGCCTCGTCGACGGTGACGACCGCCGGGTCGGCCGCCTTGCCGGCCAGCAGCGGGGCGAGCAGCCGTACCGCCGCCCCGGTGGCGAGGAAGACGACGAGCTGGTCGCACTCCGCGAAGGCGGCCGGGAGGACGTCGCGGACGGGGCCGTCGTAGCGGCGGGTACGCCCCGGCCACGCGGCGGCGAGCCGGTCGCAGCCGGTCCTGCCCGCCGCGGTGGCGGAGATGAGGCCGATCACGCGGGTGCTCCTTCGGTACGGGGGGTGGGCCGCTCGGCCCACAGGACGAAGACGGGGTTGGCCGCCGCGAGCCGCGTGACCCCGCCGGGCAGCGGCGCGAGGCGGGACGACTGGAGGAGGACGCCGTCCGCCGCGAGACCCGCAGCCCCCAGGGCGGCACGCACCTCGGCGACCCGGTCGACCGCGGCGAGCGTCACGACCACGGCCCGCCGCGCCCGCCGCGCGCCCGCGGCCACGACCGCCGCCACGTCGGAACCGCCGCCGCCGACGAAAACGGCGTCGGGGTCGGGCAGCCGCCCGAGGACGCCGGGCGCCCGGCCCACCACCGCCTCGACGTCCACCCCGTGCGCGGCGGCGTTGGCCCGCACCCGGGCCACCGCCTCCGCGGACTTGTCCACGGCGACCACGGCCGCCCCGAACCGCGCGCACTCCACGGCCACCGAGCCCGACCCGGCCCCGATGTCCCACACCAGCTCACCCGTACGCGGCCCGAGCCGCGCCAGCGCCAGCGCCCGCACCTCGAACTTGGTGACCATGGAGTCCCGGTGCGCGAAGTCCTCCTCGGGCAGCGCCCACCCGGCGGGCGCCCCCGCGGGACCGGCGACCGTCACCGCGGCCGACGCCGGGACGCCGGGCCGCAGGCACAGCACGACACTGGCCGTGTCGCCCCAGTCCCGCCCGGCCGCCTCCCGCGGCGAGACGGCGACCACCGCCTCGCCGCCCGTGCCGAGCCCGGCCGCCACCACGAGCCTGCGCTCAAGGCCGGTACGCGCCAGGGCCGCCCCCAATTCCGCGGGCCCGGCGCCTGGTCCGGTCAGTACGGCCGCCTTCTGATGTGCCCGGCACACGTTCACCGCGGCCCGCAGGTCGCGCCCGTGCGCGCTCACCACGACCGCGTCGTCCCAGCTCAGCCCGGCCCGGGCGAAGGCGACCGCGACGGACGGCGCCGACGGCCGTACGTCGAGCGCCGCCGCGCCGAACCGCGTGCCCAGCGCCCGTACGATCCCGAAGAAGCCGGGGTCGCCGGACGCCAGCACCACCACAGGGCGGCCCTCGGCGGCGTACGAGCCGATCATGTCGAGCGCCGGTGCCAGCGGCCCGAGCACCAACCGCCGCGCGCCGGGCGGTACATCCGCCGCGTCCAGATGGCGGGCCGCGCCGACCACCAGGTCCGCGGCGCCGACGACCGGCGGCGGACCGCCCGTTCCGGTGCCGATGACCGTGATCACCGCGTCAGCCACGGGACTTGCGCAGTTCGCGCCGCGCGGCGGGATCGGCCCGCCGGAAACCGTGGAAGTGCCCCGGGTGGTAGAGGTGCGACCGTGTCCCCGACGCGGACAGCGCGGGCCCGACCAGGAAGAGCGTGTGCTTCCACAGCCGGTGCGCCTTGACCGTCTCCTCCAGCGTCGCGATCGTGCAGTGCAGCAGCAACTCCTCGGGCCAGCTGACCTGGTGGGCGACGATGACCGGCGTGTCCGTGCGGTAGCCGCCCTCCAGCAGCTCGGCGGCGAGCTGTCCGGACCTGGCGGCGGACAGGAAGACCGCCATCGTCGTGCCGTGCCGGGCGAACTCCCGTACCTCCTCGCCCGGCGGCATCGGCGTCTTCCCGCCGCCCAGCCGGGTCAGCACCACCGACTGCGCGACCTCCGGAATCGTCAACTCCCGCCCGGCGAGCGCCGCGACCGCCGAGAACGACGAGACGCCCGGCACGATCTCCACCTCGATGCCCAGCTCGGCGCACCGGTCGACCTGCTCCTGAGTGCCGCCCCACAGCGCGGGGTCACCGGAGTGGATACGCGCGCACCGCAGGTCCTCGCGCCGCGCCCGCTCGTAGACCGCGACGACGTCCTCCAGCGACATCGACGCCGAGTCCAGGACCTCCGCGTCCGGCCTGGCGTGCTCAAGGACGGCCGCCTGCACCAGGCTCGCCGCCCAGATGACGATGTCGGCCGCGGCGATGGCCTTCGCGGCCCTGAAGGTGAGCAGATCGGCCGCGCCGGGCCCCGCCCCCACGATCGTGACCTTGCCGCTCACTGTGTTTGTCCGTTCGCTTCTCCGCCCGCGCGGCGATGGTTTGCGCTGTGTTCTGTGTGCGGTTGGGTGGCCTTGCGTGCGTCGCTCACAGCTTTCCTCCTCGGCGGTCCCGCCCTGCGGGCGCGATCAGCGTCGACAGATACGGCAGCGGTCCTTCGAGTAGTCGGGACGCCGGGCGGATCGACTCCTCGGGCAGGCCGAGCGCGCTGCCCCACACCGCGCCCTCGGTCCTGCCGGTCGCCTCCAGCGCCGCCGCGACCTCGGCCGCGAGCCGGCCGAACTTGTACGCCACGACCGTGCCGGGGCCTTCGAGCGCCGACTTGAGCACCGCGGTCCCCGCGGTCACCGGCACCAGCGTCAACGGCTCGGTGCCCTCGGTCAGCACGGCCCCGCTGCGGGCCGCCAGGTCCTGCATCGCGGTGATGCCCGGCACCGTCGCGACCGCCACCCCCGGCAGCAACTCACCGACCGTGTGTGCGAGATAGGTGAACGTCGAGTACACGTTCGGGTCGCCGATCGTCGCGAACGCCACCGAGCCGTGGGTACGCAGCAGTTCGGCCACCCGCGCACCCGCCGCGTCCCACGCCGCTTCCCTGCGGGCCCGGTCGGAGCGCTCGTTCAGCGCGAAGACCACCCGGACGATCCGGGACGCGTCCACGTAGTGCCGTACCGTCGCCTCGGCGCGGCCGGTCTCGCCGGTGTCCAGCACCGGCACCACGACCGCGCCCGCGGCGCGCAGCGCGTTCACGCCCTTCACCGTCACCAGTTCAGGATCGCCGGGGCCGACCCCGACCCCGGTCAGTCGCAGGTCCATGCGGCACACCTCTCGACGAAACGGGTCGCGAGCGACGGCTCGGCGGCCCAGTGCAGATGCAGGTACGAGGCGTGCACGGATCCGTCCGCGAAGCCCTCGGTACGGCGTTCGGGGCGGGTGAAGCCCCACGCGGCGGCGGCGCCCGCGGGCGGGTCCACCGCCGTGCGGTGGAACTCGTGCCCGCGCAGCCGGGTGCCGGCCGCCGCCAGCGGGCTGTCGGTGAGCGCGACGGCTTCGCGGTAGCCGAGGGTGAGGCGGCCGGTCATCGTCGCCGTGACCGGCAGCCGGCCGCACATCGGGTGGCCGTCGAGGTCGCGGGCCAGGTAGAGCAGGCCGGCGCATTCGGCTGCCAGGGGGGCGGGGGAGGCGGCGATCTCCTTGCGGAGGGCGGCGTTGGCGGAAAGGTCCTCGGCGTGGAGCTCGGGGAAGCCGCCGCCCAGGACCAGGCCCCGGGTGGCCTCGGGGAGGGTCTCGTCCGTGAGCGGGTCGAAGGGGATGACCTCCGCCCCTGCGGCGGTCAGCAGTTCCGCCTGCTCGGCGTAGTGGAAGGTGAAGGCAGGGCCGGTGGCGACGGCGATGCGGGGGCGACCGAGGGGGGCTTCTTCCCCGACCCGGCCCCTTCCCGAAACCGGTGCTCCGCCCTGGACCCCGGCCCCCGAGCGCCGGACGGGCTGGCTCTGATCGGCCCCGGCCGCCACCTCCGCCGCCGGGTCCCACGGCAGCGCCGGGAGCGGCGGGGCCGTGCGGGCCAGGGACAGCAGGGACGGAAGGTCGCAGGTCTCGCGGACGCGGGTGGCCGCGGCGCGGACGAACTCGCGGGCGGCCGTGACGCGTTCGGCGGCCGGGACCAGGCCGAGGTGGCGGGAGGGCACCACGAGGTCGGCGCCGCGCGGCAGCGCGCCCAGGCACGGGACGCCGACCTCCTCCAGCGCGTCGCGCAGAATCCGCTCGTGCCGCTCGGAGCCGACCTTGTTGAGGACGACCCCGCCGATCCGCAGCCGCGGGTCGAAGGACGCGAAGCCGTGGACGAGCGCGGCCACCGACCGGGCCTGCGCGGACGCGTCGACGACCAGCACCACCGGCGCCCGCAGAAGCGTGGCGACCTGGGCGGTGGAGGCGAGTTCGCCGTGGCCGGTGGCGCCGTCGAAGAGGCCCATCACACCTTCGACGACGGCGAGGCCGCAGCCCGCGGCGCCGTGCAGGAAGAGCGGGGCGACGCGGTGCGGGCCGCACAGGTACGGGTCGAGATTGCGGCCGGGGCGGCCGGTGGCCAGGGCGTGGTAGCCCGGGTCGATGTAGTCGGGACCCACCTTGTGCGGGGACACGGCGAGGCCGCCGTCCGCGAAGGCGGCCATCAGACCGGTCGCGACGGTGGTCTTGCCGCTGCCGGAGGCGGGCGCGGCGATGACGAGGCGGGCTACCACTCGATGCCCCTCTGCCCCTTCTGGCCGGTGTCCATCGGGTGCTTGACCTTGGACATGTCGGTGACGAGGTCGGCGGCCTCTACCAGCGCGGGCGGCGCGTTGCGGCCGGTGATCACGACGTGCTGCGCGCCCGGCCGGTCCCGCAGCACCGCCACGACCTCGGCGGTGTCGACCCAGCCCCAGTGCATCGGGTAGGCGAACTCGTCCAGCACGTACAGCCGGTAGGTCTGCGCGGCCAGGTCCCGCTTGACCTGCTCCCAGCCCTCGCGGGCGGCCTCCTCGTTGTTCTCGGGCGAGCGCTGCACCCACGACCAGCCCTCGCCCATCTTGTGCCAGGCCACCGTGCCGCCCTCGCCTGACGCACCGAGCACCCGCAGCGCCCGCTCCTCGCCGACCCTCCACTTCGCGGACTTGACGAACTGGAACACCCCGACCGGCCAGCCCTGATTCCAGGCCCGCAGCGCGAGGCCGAACGCGGCCGTCGACTTCCCCTTGCCGACACCGGTGTGCACGATCGTCAGCGGCCGGTTGCGGCGCTGCCGGGTCGTCAGGCCGTCGTCGGGTACCACATCCGGCTGTCCCTGCGGCATTACGCGGCCCTCCTGATGTCCTTGACCAGGGCGGACACCGTGTCTGCCCGCAGTTCGTCCAGCGTGACGGCGACCCCGGCCAGATCGATGGCGAGCGCGCCCGCCAGGCCGAGGCGTACCGGGCCCGACTCGCAGTCCACGACCACCGCGGCCGTGCCCGACGCGGCCAGCAGCCGGGCCGCGCGGGCGCCGAGCGCCACCGGCTCGGGGCCGCCGGTGGCCCGCCCGTCGGTCACCACGACCAGCAGCGGGCGCCGCGACGGGTCGCGCAGCCGCTCGATCCGCAGCACCTCGTGCGCCTTGAGCAGGCCCGCGGCCAGCGGTGTACGGCCACCGGTCGGCAGCTTCTCCAGCCGCGCCGCGCCCGCGTCCACCGACGATGTCGGCGGCAGCGCCAGCTCCGCGCCCGTACCCCGGAAGGTGACCAGGCCCACCTTGTCGCGCCGCTGGTAGGCGTCCAGCAGCAGCGACAGCACCGCGCCCTTCACCGCCGACATCCGCTGCCTGGCCGCCATCGAGCCCGAGGCGTCGACCACGAAGAGCACGAGATTGCCCTCGCGGCCCTCCCGCACGGCCTGCCGCAGATCGTCCCTGCGCAGCACAAGCCCCGGCCCGCTGCGGCCCCTTGCCCGCTGGTACGGCGCCGCCGCCTGAACGGTCGCCGCCAGGTGCAGCCTGCCCAGCGCGCCGTCCGGGCGCCGGGCGCCGGTCGTACGGCCCTGCGCGGTCCGCGCCCGCGAGCGGCGGCCCGCCGCGCCCTCGCCGAGGCCCGGCACGGTCAGCGTCCGCGCCGTGAACGGCTCGGCCGCCGACGCCGCGGGCTGCTCGCGCGGCCCCTGGCCGCCGGGGGCCCGCGGCGGGCTGTCGGAGCCGGCGTCCCCCGCGGCCCGGTCCTGCGGCCCGGCCCGCCCCGGGTCCGGCTGCCCGCCGTCCCCGCCGCCGTCCGGCCCGCCGCCTCCGCCGCCGTCCCCGTCAGGACCGGGGTCCGGGTCGTCGTCCCCAGGACCGCCGTCCGGCCCGGATTCCGGTTCGGCCTCCGCCCTGGCCTGCTCCAGCGTCTCGTCGAGTTTGCCCTCGTCGAGGCCGGGCGCGTCGAAGGGATTGCGGCGCCGCCGGTGCGGCAGCGCGAGCAGCGCCGCCTGCCGTACGTCCTCGGCCAGCACCACCGTGCGGCCCGCCCACGCGGCCAGCGCCGTCGCGGTGCGGGCCATCACGATGTCGGCGCGCATCCCGTCGACCTCGAAGGCCGCGCAGGTCGCCGCGATCTGCCGCAGGGCGGCATCGCCGAGCCGCACGTCGGGCAGCAGCCGGCGGGCGGCGGCGATCCGTTCGCGGACGTCCTGCTCCTGCGGCGCCCAACGTGCCGCGAAACCGGCCGGGTCGGCGTCGTAGGCCAGGCGCCGCCGCACCACCTCGACCCGCTCGTCCGTCTCGCGGGACGCCGCGACCTCGACGGTCAGCCCGAAGCGGTCGAGCAGCTGCGGGCGCAGCTCGCCCTCTTCCGGGTTCATCGTGCCGACCAGCAGGAAGCGGGCCGCGTGCCGCACCGAGACGCCTTCGCGCTCGACGTAGCTCGCGCCCATCGCCGCCGCGTCCAGCAGCAGGTCGACCAGGTGGTCGTGCAGCAGGTTGACCTCGTCCACGTAGAGCACCCCGCGGTGCGCCGCCGCGAGGAGGCCGGGTTCGAAGGCCTTCACGCCCTCGGCGAGGGCGCGCTCGATGTCGAGGGCGCCCACGAGGCGGTCCTCGGACGCGCCGACCGGCAGTTCCACCAGCCGCGCGGGGCGTTCCGCGGCGCCGCCGTCCGCCGGGTGCGGGCCGTCGGGGCACTCCGGGTCCGCGGCACCCGGCTCGCAGGAGAACCTGCACCCGGGGACGACCCGCAGGCCGGGCAGCAGCGCGGCCACCGCCCGTACGGCCGTCGACTTGGCGGTGCCCTTCTCGCCGCGTACGAGGACGCCGCCCACGGCGGGGGACACCGCGTTGAGCACGAGCGCGAGCCGCAGGTCCTCCTGGCCGACCAGGGCGGTGAAGGGGTAGGGCGTCGTCACGATGACTCCTCGTCTCTGCGTGCGCTCTCAAGGGAGCCCGGAACGAACAGCCCGTCCGGCGTCCGGGGACCGGGGTGCGGGGAGCCGCCCCGGTCGCGGGAAGGAGCGGGGGAGGGGCGGCAGCCCGCCGCGGGCGCGGTCACGCGTCGCCCTCCAGGTCGCCTTCCAGGGCGAGATAGGTCTCGCGCAGCCGCGCCAGCGTGTCCGGGTCCGGCTCCGCCCACAGACCCCGCTCGGCCGCCTCCAGCAGCCGCTCCGAAATCCCGCGCAGCGCCCAGGGGTTGGACTTCCGCATGAAGTCCGCGTTCTCCGGGTCGAAGACGTATTCCGCCGACAGCCGCTCGTACATCCAGTCGTCCACCACCCCGGCGGTCGCGTCGTAGCCGAAGAGGTAGTCGACGGTGGCGGCCATCTCGAAGGCGCCCTTGTAGCCGTGCCGCCGCATCGCCGCCATCCAGCGCGGGTTGACGACCCGGGCGCGGAAGACCCGGTGGGTCTCCTCGCCGAGCGTGCGGGTCCTGACCTGGTCGGTCAGCGCGCTGTCGCCGACGTAGGCCTCGGGCGAGGTGCCGGTGAGATGGCGGACCATGGCCACCATCCCGCCGTGGTACTGGAAGTAGTCGTCGGCATCGACGAGGTCGTGCTCCCGGGTGTCGACGTTCTTGGCCGCCACCTGGATACGGCGGAAGGCGGCCTCCATGTCGCCCCGGGCGGGCCGTCCGTCCAGGCCGCGGCCGTAGGCGTAGCCGCCCCACACCGCGTAGACCTCGGCGAGGTCGGCGTCCGAGCGCCAGTTGCGGGCGTCGATCAGCGGCAGCAGGCCCGCCCCGTACGCTCCCGGCTTCGAGCCGAAGATCCGCGCGGTGGCGCGCCGCCGGTCGCCGTGCTCGGCGGTGTCCTGGTCGGCGTGCGCGCGCACGTAGTTGACGTCGGCGGGCTCGTCCAGCTCGGCGACCGCGCGCACCGCGTCGTCCACCAGCGCCACCACGTGCGGGAAGGCGTCCCGGAAGAAGCCGGAGATCCGGACGGTGACGTCGATACGGGGCCGGCCCAGTTCCGCCGCCGGGACGATCTCGAAACCGGTCACCCGGCGCGAGGCGTCGTCCCACACCGGCCGGCAGCCGAGCAGCGCCAGGATCTCCGCGATGTCGTCGCCCTGGGTGCGCATGCACGAGGTGCCCCACACCGTCAGGCCGACGGAGGCCGGATAGCAGCCGTTGTCGGCGAGGTGCCGGGCGAGCAGCGAGTCGGCGAGCGCGGTGCCGACGTCCCAGGACAGCCGGGACGGGATCGCCTTGGGGTCCACGGAGTAGAAGTTGCGGCCGGTCGGCAGCACGTTGACCAGACCGCGGGTCGGCGACCCCGAAGGCCCCGCGGGGACGTAACCGCCGCGCAGCGCCCGCAGGATGTGGTCGATCTCGTCGGTGGTGCGGGCCAGCCGGGGTACGACCTCGGCCGCGGCGAAGTCCAGCACCCGCAGCGCCGCGGGGACCTCCGCCCCGCCGAGCACCTCCCGTACGGCGTCGGCCGCGGACCCCGCCGCCCAGTCGCGCGACTCCATCGTCTCCGCGAGCCGCCTGGCCAGCTGCTCCAGCAGGTCCACGGCGTCCGAGGCGGTGCGCGCGGGTCCGCCGGCCAGGGCGGTCAGCGCGGACGGTACGGCCGCGGGCGCGCCGGGCTCGGCCAGCAGCTCCTTCTCGACCAGCCCGAAGTGCTCGGCGAGCGCCGCCCGCAGCCCTGGCAGCGCGTCACCGACGCCGCCCCACACCTGCGCGGAACGCAGCACCGCCAGCACCAGGTTGACCCGCGCCTCGCCGACCGGGCCGCCGCCCAGGATGTGCAGGCCGTCGCGGATCTGCACATCCTTGATCTCGCAGAGCCAGCCGTCGATGTGCAGCACGAAGTCGTTGAAGTCGCCGTCGCCGGGCTGCTCGTCCACATGCAGGTCGTGGTGCAGCTCGGCGGCCCGCACCAGTTCCCAGATCCGGCTGCGGATCGCCGGCGCCTTCGCCGGGTCGAGATCGTTCACCAGGGCGTATTCGTCGAGGAGTTGTTCGAGCTTGGCGAGGTCGCCGTAGGAGTCGGCGCGGGCCATCGGCGGCACCAGGTGGTCCACGACCGTGGCGTGGCCGCGCCGCTTGGCCTGGGTGCCCTCGCCCGGGTCGTTGACGATGAAGGGGTAGACCAGCGGGAGTTCGCCGAGGACCGCGTCGGGCGCGCAGCCGGCGGACAGCCCCAGGCCCTTGCCCGGCAGCCACTCCATCGTGCCGTGCTTGCCCAGGTGCACGATCGCGTCGGCGCCGAAGGTGTGCTCCAGCCAGCGGTAGGCGGCCAGGTAGTGGTGCGAGGGCGGCATGTCGGGGTCGTGGTAGATGGCGATCGGGTTCTCGCCGAAGCCGCGCGGCGGCTGGATCAGCACGACGACGTTGCCGAACCGCAGCGACGCCAGCACGATGTCGTCGCCGTCGAGGTAGAGCGACCCCGGCGGCTCGCCCCAGTGCTCCAGCATCCCGGCCCGCAGGCCCTCGTCCAGGGTCGCGAACCACCGCTCGTAGTCCGCCAGCGGCACCCGCGCGGGCGCCGCGGCGAGCTGCTCCTCGGTGAGCCACTCCACGTCGTGGCCGCCCGCGGCGATCAGCCGGTGGATCAACTCGTCGCCTCCGGCGGGGTGTTCGCCGGTCCCGTAGCCCGCCGCCCGCAGCGCCTCCAGCAGCCGTACGGCCGAGGCGGGGGTGTCGAGGCCCACCGCGTTGCCGACCCGGGAGTGCTTGGTCGGGTAGGCGGTGAAGACCAGCGCCAGGCGCTTGTCCGCGTTCGGCTTGTGCCGCAGCGCCGCGTGCCGGACCGCGATGCCCGCGATACGCGCGGCCCGCTCCGGGTCGGCGGCATAGACCGGCACATCGCCCTCGCCGGTCTCCTTGAACGAGAACGGCACGGTGATCAGCCGCCCGTCGAATTCCGGGATCGCCACCTGCATCGCCGCGTCCATCGGCGACAGGGCCGCGTCGGACTCCTCCCACGCCTTGCGCGACGACGTCAGGCACAGGCCCTGGAGCACCGGCACGTCCAGTTCGGCGAGCGCGCCGATGTCCCACGCCTCGTCCGCGCCGCCCGCTGACGCGTCGGCCGCCACCGTCCCGCCGGCCGCCAGCACCGTCGCCACGATCACGTCGGCCCGGCCCAGCAGCTCGTACAGCCCGCCGTCCGCGGTGCGAAGCGAACCGCAGTAGACGGGCAGGGCGTTCGCGCCGCGTGCCGTCACCGCCGCGCACAGGGTGTCCACGAAGGCGGTGTTGCCCGACAGCTCGTGCGCCCGGTAGAAGAGCACCGCGACCGTCGGGCGGTCCGGGTCGTGCGCAGGGTCGCCGTGCACCCCGAACTGCGGCATGGCGAGCGGTGCTTCGAAGCCCTCGCCGCTCATCAGCACCGTGTCGGAAAGGAATCGCGCCAGCTCCGCCAGGTTCGCCGGGCCGCCCTCCACCAGGTAGCGCAGCGCCTCGGCGACCACGCCCGCCGGGACCGTGGACAGCGCCATCAGCTCGGCGTCCGGCACGCTCTCGCCGCCGAGCAGCACCGCGGGCACGCCCGACGCGGTGATCACCGCCAGGCCCTCCTCCCACGCGCGGCGCCCGCCAAGCAGCCGGACCACGGCCAGGTCGGCGCCCTCCAGCAGCCCGGGCAGCTCGCCGTCCGGGTCCACCCGGGACGGGTTGGCGGTGCGGTAGCGGGCGCCGCCCGGGTGCGCGGCCATCGCGGCGCGGGCGGCCAGCAGGTCGGTGTCGGCGGTGGACAGCAGCAGAACGGTGGTCATGGTGCCCCCGGTGGGACGTAGGGGAGTCCGGCGGGCGCGCCGTCCTCGATGAGCCGCAGCAGCGCGGCGGTGTCCAGGTGCTCTTCGACCAGGTCGCCGAGCCGGTCGAGCTGTGCTTCGCGCAGTGCGCCGAACTCGGTGTCGGGGGCCGGTACGAAGCGGCGGTCGGCCGCCGCGGCGACGCGGCGCAGGAAGGCCCGGCGGAAGCCGTCGCTCTCCAGGGAGCCGTGCCAGTGGGTGCCCCACACCGTGCCGACCCGGCAGCCGTCGAGGAAGTCCTCGTCGCCGCCGAGGACGTCGGCCACCCCGTGGTGGATCTCGTAGCCGGCCACCGGCTCGCCGTAGGCCACACCGGTGGGCCGGGCCAGCGTCTTGGCGGCGGCGAAGCGGATACGGGCGGGCAGCAGGCCGAGGCCCGGCACCGTACCGGCCCTGGACTCGACGTCGTCCTCGATGCGCTCGGCCAGTATCTGGAAGCCGCCGCAGATGCCCAGCACCGGCCGGCCCCCGGCGGCCCGCCGCTCCACCGCCGCCGCCAGGCCCTGTTCGCGCAGCCACGCCAGCGCCTTGACGGTGCCGCGGGTGCCGGGCAGCACCACCAGGTCGGCGTCCGCGACGTCCTCGGGGCGGTCGGTGAAGCGCACCGCGACACCCGGTTCCGCGGCCAGCGCGTCCAGGTCGGTGAAGTTGGACATCAGCGGCAGCGCCACCACCGCGACCCGCAGCACGTCCTCGCCGTACGGCCGCCCCGCCGCGGACTCCCTGACCCGCAGGCCGTCCTCCTCGTCGATGCCCAGGCCGCGCGCGTACGGCAGTACGCCGAGAGTCGGGCGGCCGGTGAGCTTCTTGAGCATGTCCAGGCCCGGTTCGAGCAGGGTGACGTCGCCGCGGAATTTGTTGACCACATAGCCGGCGATGAGCGCCTGGTCCTCGGGGGCGAGCAGCGCGGTCGTACCGAAGAAGGAGGCGAAGACGCCGCCGCGGTCGATGTCGCCCACGACGAGGGCCGGGATGCGGGCGCGGCGCGCCAGGCCCATGTTGACGATGTCGGTGCGGCGCAGGTTGATCTCGGCGGGGCTTCCGGCGCCCTCGCAGATCACCGCGTCGTACGAACGGCCCAGCTCGGCCAGGCAGTCCACGACCACGTCGAGCAACTCGCCCTGTCGGCCGCCGTGGTAGCCGCGCGCCGACATCTCGCCCACCGCCCGGCCCAGCAGCACGACCTGGCTGCTGCGGTCGCCGCCCGGCTTGAGCAGCACCGGATTCATCAGCGCGGAGGGCTCCACGCGGGCCGCCTGCGCCTGCATGGCCTGGGCCCGGCCGATCTCGGCGCCGTCCTTCGTGACGAAGGAGTTGAGCGACATGTTCTGCCCCTTGAAGGGGGCGACCCGCACACCGCGGCGAACGAGGAACCGGCACACCCCGGCGGTGACGACGCTCTTCCCGGCGTCCGACGCCGTCCCGGCGATCATCAACCCGTGCACGGCGGCGCCTCCTTGGGGGTGTGGCGCGCGGTCGGCCGGGGCCGCAGGGCCGGGGCCAGGACGCAGGCGCCCAGGGCCAGGGCGGAGACGCGGCGGGACAGCCGGATCGCGCGGGGGATGTCCGCGGGGG
>NZ_JAJSYW010000201.1:0-12546 GCF_036815005.1 Streptomyces sp. IBSBF 2435
GACCCAGCCCCCGCCGACCCGGCCGCCGCCTCCGGCGCAGAAGGCAGGCCCCGGGGTCCGGGTCACCGCCCAGCCGAACCCGGGCTACGTCGGCGGCCAGGTCGTGGTGACGTACACCGTGCGCAACGGCCGCAACGCGCTGGCGACCGGGCTGCGGCTGCGCCTCGGACTGCCGGCCGGGATCCCGAAGGGCGGACCGCCGGCGGGCTGCGACGCCTCGTGGGTGTGCGCGCTGCCCGACCTGGCACCGGGCGCCGACAGCGTCGTGCAGGTGGTGCTCGCCCCCGACCACGCGCTGACCGCGCGGATCACCGGCGTCCTGACCACCTCGGGGACGGACGCCGACCCGGGCGACAACAGGGCGCGCACGACGCTGCGGATCCTCCAGCCGCGGATCGTCGCCGTACCCGGCATCGGCAAGCCCGGCTTCGTGACCTCGGTACGCGGCAAGGACTTCCCGCCGGGCGTCCCGGTGCGGTTCAGCTGGAACCCGGGGATCACCGCTGCCGCCGCGCCCACCGTGCCGGGTCCTGACGGCACCTTCATCGGCCAGTTGCTCATCCTCGCCAAGGACCAGACCGGGCCGCGCACCATCACCGCGCGCGGCCCCGGGTTCTCCCCGGTCAAGACCGGCTTCCTGGTGGTGATCGGCAGTGCGCAGCCGCGCGACGAGGTGACCCGCCGGTGATCCACGAGGCCGACGAGGCCCTGCGCGGCCTGCTCGCCGAGTCCGGACTCGAAGCGTCCGGCGTCGAGATCGTCTTCGACGCGCCCACCCGCGACTGGGCGGCCCGCCGCAACGCCCCCACGGTCTGCGTGTTCCTCTACGACATCCGGGAGGACGCCGCCCGGCGCGGCAGCGGGGCGGGAGAGGTCCACGGCGAGGACGGCCACGTGGTCGCGCGGCGCACCCCGCCCCGCTGGTTCGAGCTGACCTTCCTGGTCACCGCGTGGGCGAGCCGCCCGCAGGACGAACACCGGCTGCTCTCCCAGGTGCTGGCCACCCTGGTGGCCGTCGACGCGCTGCCGCAGCGGCTGCTCACCGGCTCCCTCGCGGAGCTGGGCATGACGGTGGACCTGGACACCGGCGGCGCGCAGCTGGACGCGCCGGCCGCCGCCGACGTGTGGTCGGCGCTCGGCGGCGAGCTGAAGGCGTCGCTCAGCGTACGGGTGCGCGCCCCGCTTGCCGGAGTGAGCCGGGCCGCCGCGCCGCCGGTGACCGAGGGGCTCGTGGTGCGCTCGGCTGCGCGGCAGGAGGGCGCGGATCCGGTGCCGGGCCGCCGGCTGCGGTACAAGGAGGTGGACGACCCGGGGCCTGAGGGATTCGCCGGGCCGCGGGAGCGGCACCCCGCCCCGGCCCGCCGCCGCAGGGGAGGCCGCCAGCCGTGACCGGCACCGCCGATACCGACGCCGCGGACACCTTCGCCCTCCGCACCGCAGGACCCCCCGCGCCGGCCCCGGGCCCGATCGCGCCGGCCGCCGGTACCGGGGGCGATCCCGCCGCCGGTGCCGGGGCGGACCCCCTCTGGTCGCGGCTGCGGCGGGTCGAGGAGCGGGTACGGTACGCCGTCGCGGCCCGCCGCGCCGCAGATCCCGACCCCGACGACCCCTACCGGGGCCAGTACCTCTCCCACGAGGCGGTGCGGCGGATCCTGGACGCGCCGGGCGGACTCCACGTGCCGGGGGACGAGCCGCCACCGCTGCCGCCCGGGTCCCGGCTGGGCGTGCTCGCCGCGGAATTCGGGCTGCCGCCGCTGGACACGGATCTGCTGCTGGTCGCGATGGCCCCGGACCTGGACGCCCGGTTCGAGCGCCTGTACGGCTACCTCAACGACGACCTGACGCGGCGCCGGCCGACGGTCGGGCTGGCCCTGGAGCTGTGCGGGCTGGCGTCGGCGTCGGCCGCCCGGTTCCGGCTCTCCGCGACGGCGCCCCTGGTGGCGGGCGGGCTGCTGGAGGTCACCGGGCCGGACCGCCCCGTGCTGTCCCGGACGCTGGCGGTGCCCGACCGGGTCACCGCGCACCTGCTGGGCGCCGGCGAGCCGGACGCCCGCCTCGCCGGGGTGCTCGGCGAGCCGGGGGACGACCCGACGGCCGAGGCGGAGGAGGTCCGCAGGGCAGCTGCGGCTGCCCGTTCGGGCACCGGCCTGGTGCACCTGCTCGACCGGGGCGGCGACGCGCCGGGACTCGCGGCAGCGGCCCTGAAGGCGGCCGGGCTGCGGCCGCTGGTCCTCGACGCGGCGGCCCTGGCCCGGCACTCCGGCGACGTACCCGTACTCGCCCGAGTGGCCGCCCTGGAGGCCCGGCTCACCGGGTCGGGCGTCGTCCTCGGCCCGCTGGAGGCGCTGCCTCCGGAGCCGGGCGAACGGGCCAGGCGGGTCAGGGAATTCTGCGCCGCGCTGCGGGGCACCCCGCTGTTCACGCACGGCACGGACGGCTGGGATCCGCTGTGGGCCGCGCAGACCCCGGTCGTCATCGCGGTGGACCCGCCCCCGCCGGCCCGGCGGGCCGCGCGCTGGCGGCACGCCCTGGACCTGGCCGGCGCGGGCGCCCCCGCGGCCGGGGACGCCGCCGGGCTCGCCCTGGCGGTCGCCGCGCACCGGCTCGACGGGGCGCAACTGCGCCGCGCCGTCGGGGCCGCCGTACGCGCCGCCGCGATGGCGGACCGCCCGCTCTCCCCGGACGACCTGCGGTCCGCCGTACGGGCGCAGAACAGCGCGGGGCTCGCCCGGCTGGCCCGCCGGGTGGTGCCCGACGTCGGCTGGGACGACCTGGTCCTGCCCGAGCAGACCCACCGGCGGCTGCGGGAACTCGCCGTCCGCGCCCGGCACCGCGACCAGGTGCTCGGGCAGTGGCGGATGCGGCCGGGCGGGGGCCGCGGGCGCGGGGTGATCGCACTGTTCGCGGGCGGCTCGGGCACCGGCAAGACCATGTCGGCCGAGGTGGTCGCGGCGGACCTCGGCATGGACCTGTACGTGGTCGACCTGTCCACGGTCGTCGACAAATACGTCGGCGAGACGGAGAAGAACCTGGAGCGGATCTTCACCGAGGCGTCGGCGGTCAACGCGGTGCTGCTCTTCGACGAGGCGGACGCGATCTTCGCCAAGCGCTCCGAGGTCAGGGACGCGCACGACCGGCACGCCAACGTCGAGTCGGCGTACCTGCTCCAGCGCATGGAGTCGTTCGACGGGATCGCCGTGCTGACCACCAACCTGCGGGCGAACCTGGACGAGGCCTTCACCCGCCGGCTGGACGTGGTCGCCGACTTCCCCGTGCCCGACGCGGGCCGACGCCTCGCCCTGTGGGAGCGGTGCCTGGGCGACCGGCTGCCCCGGGCCGGCGACCTGGACCTCGGCTTCTGCGCGGAGCGCTTCGAACTGGCCGGCGGCTCGATCCGGGCCTGCGCGGTGACCGCGGCCTACGGCGCGGCGGAGACCGGGAAGCCGCTTGCCATGGGGCAGTTGGTGGCGGCGGTGGCGCAGGAGTACCGCAAGCTCGGACGGCTGGTCCTGGAGCACGAGTTCGGGCCGTGGCTGCGGGACATGCCGGTCTGATCGGCCGGTCCAGGTCCGCGCGGGCACTGTCGGCCGCCCTCCGGGGCACCCGCGGGGTCCGCGCCGGCGTCCGGACAGGCAGCCGGGCTGCCCCCGGTCAGGCCCGCCCGCCCCTGTCGCCGCGCCGGACCGGGCTCGGAGACTCGGCATCGACGCAGGCGATCCGATGGAACGTGAAGGAGCGAGCATGCCGACGTACCTCACCCCGGGTGTGTACGTGGAGGAGGTGCAGTCCGGTGCCCGCCCGATCGAGGGGGTCGGCACCGCCGTGGCCGCGTTCGTCGGGTTCGCCCGCAGCGGCCCGTTCCACGAGCCGACCCTGGTGACCAACTGGGACCAGTACGTCCAGCGGTTCGGCGGTTTCACCGAGGGCACCTATCTCGCGCACGCCGTGTACGGGTATTTCTCCAACGGCGGCGGCGCGGCCTACGTGGTGCGGATCGGCGGGTCCGCCGACGACTCCTCCGCCCCGGCGGCCGGCGGCGGGGAGGCCCGGGAGGTCACGGCGGGCGAGCCGGTGGCGCTCGGCGGTTTCCTGCTCGCGGCCCGGCCCGGCACGTCGGGGCTGTCGGTGGAGATCGCCGACCCGGACGGCGAGCACCCGCCGGAGGACCGCTTCAAACTGCTGGTCCGCCGCGGCGACCAGGTGGTGGAGACTTTCGACGTCTCCACCCGCAAGAACGTCAAGGGCTATGTGATCGGCCAGGTCAGGACCTCCAAGCTGATCGAGGTCACCGAGCAGCGCGACGTCGGCCAGACCCGGCCCGCCAGCCAGACGGTGGCCCTGCCGGACCCGGCCGCCTCGCCCGCCGCGTCCGGCGCCGACGGGAGTTCCGGGCTCGACCCGGCCGAATACGTCGGCGACGCGTCCGCCCGTACGGGTTTCTCCGGGCTGGAGGCCATCGACGAGGTCACCATGGTCGCGGTCCCCGACCTGATGAGCGCCTACCAGCGCGGCGACATCGACGACGAGGGCGTACGCACCGTCCAGCTCGCGGTGATCTCGCACTGCGAGCAGATGGGCGACCGGGTGGCGGTGCTGGACACCCCGCCGGGATTCACCGCACAGCAGGCGCGGACCTGGCGGATGGACGAGGCGGGTTACGACTCCCGGTACGCCACCCTCTACTACCCGTGGGTGCGGGTCTTCGACCCGGCGGCCGGCCGCAACACCACCGTGCCGCCGAGCGGCCACATCGCCGGCGTGTGGGCGCGCAGCGACGCCGAGCGCGGTGTGCACAAGGCGCCGGCCAACGAGGTGGTCCGGGGCGCGGTGGACCTGGAGCTGCGGCTCAGCAAGGGCGAGCAGGACCTGCTCAACCCGATCGGCGTGAACTGTGTCCGCGCCTTCCCCGGACGCGGTGTCCGCGTGTGGGGCGCCCGCACCCTCTCCTCCGACCCGGCCTGGCGGTACCTGAACGTACGGCGGCTGTTCAACTACCTGGAGGAATCCATCCTGCTGGGCACCCAGTGGGTGGTCTTCGAGCCGAACGACGACCGGCTGTGGTCCAGCATCCGCCGCAATGTCACCGCCTTCCTCACCGAGGAATGGCGCCGGGGCGCGCTCTTCGGCCGCACCGCCGAGGAGGCCTTCTACGTGAAGTGCGACCGCGGCAACAACCCGCAGGAGTCCATCGACCAGGGCCGCGTGGTCTGTGAGATCGGGGTCTCGCCCGTGAAGCCGGCCGAGTTCGTGGTCTTCCGGCTCGCCCAGTTCTCCGACAGCACCAGCCTCATCGACGAGTGACCCGCGGGTCCCGCAAGGAAAGGTGACAGACAGCCATGGCAGAGGGCGACGCTCTTTCCACCCACGTCTTCGGCGTGCAGCTCGGCGGCTATCTCGTGGAGTCGATCCAGGAGATCAGCGGGCTGACCGTCGAGGAGGAGGTCGTCGAGGTCCGGCAGGTGACCGCAGATGGCAAGCAGATCATCCGCAAGCAGCCCGGCGCCCGGCAGGCCGGCGAGGTGACGATCACCCGCGGGCTCGACCAGAGCAGCGAGTTCACCACGTGGATCAAGGAGACCCTCAACAAGGGCGCCGTCGACACCGCCCGGCAGAACCTGACCATCGAGATCAAGGACTCCCAGGGCGAGACCGTCCGGCGTATCCAGCTGATGCAGGGCTGGGCCTCCAAGTGGGAGGGGCCGTCGCTCAAGGCCGGTGAGTCGGCCGCCGCCACCGAGACCGTGACGATCGTGTTCGAGGAGATCGTCGTCGAATGAGGCGCCGCACGGTGACCGCGGGCAACCTGGAGGAGATCCTGGAGGCGACGGCGCCCGCGCCGCCTCCCGAGCCGCAGCATGTCCGGGCCGCCCGCCCCGCGACAGCCGAAGACCAGGGCCTGCGCACGGAGTTCGCCTTCGAGCTGCCGCGCGGGTACGTGGACGAGGCGGGCACGGTGCACCGGCACGGGTCGATGCGGCTGGCGACCGCCCGCGACGAGCTGCGCCCGCAGATCGACCTGCGGGTCAAGGAGAACCCGGCCTATCTGAGCGTGGTGCTGCTGAGCCAGGTCATCACCCGGCTCGGCACCGTCACGGACGTGCACGCGGGCGTCGTGGAACGGATGTACGCCACCGACGTGGCCTTCCTCCAGGACTTCTACCGCCGGGTCAACAGCGAGGGCCACACCCGAGCCGCGGTGACCTGCCCGCACTGCGACGGCGCCTTCGAGGTCGACCTCTCGGGTGGGCGCCTGGGGGAATCGTGACGTACGCGCTCCCCCGGCTGCGAGAGGAGATCGCGTACATCGCCTACCACTTCCACTGGCAGCGCGAGGAGATCCTCGACCTCACCCACGCCGAGCGTACGCAGTGGGTGGCCGAGATCGCCCATATCAACACCCGTGTGAACGAAGGTGGTTGACGAGATGGCATGGCGGGACGGCCTGCGCCGCCGGGCCAAGGGGGCGGCCGGCGACGGCGGGACGCGAACCGGTGCGCCGGGCGCTGCTGCGGACGGGGCCGCGGCGGCCGCGGCGCCCGGCTCGATACCCGGGGACTGGGACGGCGGGTGGCGCCGCACGGCGCCGCCGCGGCTGACGCTGACCGTGGCCCGCGACGAACTCGGCGTGAGCGGCGGCCTCGCCTTCCGCTCGGGCCTCGCGTCCTGGCAGAACCCCTCCCTGGGCACCGGCCTCGGCCACGCGCTGCTGCCCTCCGCGCCGGTCGGCCTGGTCCACGGCGTCACGCGTCCCGGCCTGCCGAGCGGCGCCCGTACCGAGGGCGGCCCGCTGCTGCTGCGGGTGCCGCGGCCCGACGCCCCGGATGCGGCCGAGGGCGGTCCCCCGGCGGTGTCGGAAGGCGGCGCCCACCGGACCACGCGTACCGCCCCGGCACGTCCGTCGGGCGCGGCCCCCGCCGGCCCGTCCGCGCCGCCGCTCCAGCGGACCGCGGCCGGCGCGCCCCTGGGGCCGGGCACGGCGGTACCGGCCCTTCCGCCGGTACGGCGGGTCGCCGTACTGCCGCTCGCGGTGGGCGCCCGGGCCACGGGCCGCGCGTCCGCGGTCACGGGGTCCGGGCGTTCGGAGGGCGTACGCGACACGGGTACGAGCCGCGGGCCGGGAGCCACACGGCCCCTGGACGTAGAGGGCGTACGCGACACGGGCGCGAGCCGCGGGCCTGGAGCCACACCGCCCCAGGGCGCGGGCGGCCCACGGGACACGGGTACGAGCCGCGGGTCCGCGGTCACGGCACCACGGGCCGCGGATGCCGCGCCCGTACGGACCAGGCCGGTCGGTCCCCCGCTGACCGTGGCCCGGCGGATGCCCGGCGCGGTGCGCCGGATCACGGCGCTGCGGCCCGCCGCGAGCGGGACCGTCGCCCGGCGGGCCTCCGGCCCGGTGCCGTCCGCGGCCGTGCCGAGGCCGGAAGCCGCACCGCCGACACCGGAAGCCGCACCGCCGACGCCACCCGCCGGGCATCTTGCGCGCCCTGCCGGCCGGGCGACCCTGGGCGCGCCCCTGGACGGACTTCCCCCCACCGCGACGCCGCTGACGCCCGACGCGTCCCGGCCGGACCACCAGGCAGCGGCGACGCCCCGGGGCGCGGGCGGGCCGGGCCTGCCGGTCGTCCAGCGCCAGGCGGACGCGCCTGGTCCCGGGCCGGCCGCGGCGGTCGGCCCCGCACCTGCCCGCGTCCCGGGCCGCCCGTCCGGGGCGCGTACCCGCGGTGGTCTGGGGGCGCCGCTGCCCGCGATGCCGCCGACCGCCGAGCCGCCCCGCGGCACCGGCCCGGGCGCCCGTCCGGCGGCGCCGGGCGTCCAGCGCTCCCCCGCAGGTCCGCCCGCACCCGGGACCGCCGCCGGTACGCGGCCCGCCTCCGCGACCCCGGCAGGCCCGCCACGTACCTCCGGGACCCGCGCGGCTCCCGCTGCTTCCGGGGCCCCCTCCGATACGCGGCCTGTCACCGCGGGTCCACCGCCTGCTTCCGGGACGCCCACCGGAGCCCGGCCCGTTTTCAGGACCCCCGCCGGTCCACCGCCCGCTTCCGGGTCCCCCGCCGCTACCGCGCCGCTGCTGGGCGCGGGCGGCAGCGGGGCCGGCCCGGTCGTCAACGCCCCCGCGGCTCACGGGGTCTCCGCTCCACCGGCCGGCACCTCGCCGAGCCGCGGTCCCGCGCTGGTAAGCCGGACCGGCCCGCAGCCGGCCCCGGCGGGACCCGTACCGCCCCACGCTCCCGTACCGCCGGCCCCGGCGAAGCCGTCGCCGGGCGCGCCCGGCATCGTCCCGGGCTCCGACGCCCCCGCGGCCCGCGGGGTTTCCGCTCCGTCGGCGGAGACGGGCACCTCGCCGGGCCATGTCCCCGTAACCGTCAGGCCGACCGGCCCGCGGCCCAGCCCGGCGGGACCCGTACCGCCGGTCGCTCCCGTACTGCGCTCCCCGGCCGAATCCGGCGCCCGGACACCACCGCGGGTCACCGGGACGACCGCAACGGACCCCGGCCACCGCACGGGGCCGCACCCGATCGTCGTCGCGCGGGCCGTCGCCGCCGACCGGCGCATCCCCGGCGCCCACACCAGCGCCCACGGGCCGCCGCCCGCCGCCGGGCGAGTCGGCCCGGCACCCGCGGCCTCGGCGCCCGCGCCCCGCACCCTCGCCCTGCTCGCCGCGCGCCCGCTCGGCGTCCACACCCGCGTGCCCGAGGCTGCCGGAGCAGCCTCCGCCGCCCGCCCTCCCGTCGTGCCCGCCGCATGGAGCCGCGAACCCGCGCCCGCGCCCGACACACGACGTACCCCCGCCGCGGCACCGGGGGCCGGTCCGGCCGTCCCGACGAGCCCGCGGCACACGCCCGCGCCACCGGCCCGCGCGGTCCCCGTCGTACGCCCCGACACCCCGGTCCAGCGAGCCGTCGCCGCCGGCCGTCCGCGCGCACTGCCGGTGTCCGACCCGCAGGCGCCCCCGCTCCAGGCCCGCCCGCCCGTGCCGTCCGTGCCGTTCTCTTCCTCCGCGCCTTCCGTGCCCGTGGTCCGCGCCGTCCGCATGACCTCGCAGGAGCCGGAATTCGCCGCGAGCACCGCGGCAGTGGGGCGTACCGCGGGCCCGGCCGTACCGGTCGTCCAGCGCAGGGCGGCCGGAGGCGTACCCGCCGTCCAGCGGGACGCCCCCATGGCCGGGGGCCGACCGGCCGTACCGGCCGGGGTGCAGGTGGGTCCGGCGCCGGCGCGCCAGCCGTCCACCGCCGCGCCGCCACCGGCCACCGGGGGCAAGGCGGCGAAGGACCGGCCGGCCGCGGTCCAGGACCAGGCGGCCGGGATCGACATGGAGGACCTGGCGCGGCGGTTGCTGGAGCCGATGGCCCGCCTGCTGCGCGCCGACCTGCGGCGCGGCAGGGAACGTACCGGCCGCCCCTACGACGGACGCCGCTGAGGACACCGAAGGGATGGCCAACGGATGACGGACAACATCTTCGCGACGAGCGTGTTCTTCCGGCTCGCGATCGGCGGCAACGACCTGGGCGCCTTCCACACCTGCTCGGGGATGGGCGCGGAGGTCGAGATGGAGAGCTACGCCGAGGGCGGCAACAACGGCTTCGTCTGGCAGCTGCCGGGCCGCGTCAGCTGGTCGAACATCACGCTCACCCGCCCGGTCACCGGCGACACGGCGAAGATCGGGCGGTGGCTCGACGAGACGCTGCGCCGGGTGGAGCCCAAGGACGGCGAGATCGTGGCGCTGAAACCGGACCTGACCCGGATCATCAGCTGGCAGGTGCTCGGCATCGTGCCGGTGCGCTGGCAGGGGCCGTCCTTCGACCCGTCCTCCTCCCAACCGGCGGTCGAGACGCTGGAGATCGCCCACGCAGGCCTGCGTCCCTCCTGACGCGCGCAGAACCCCGGCAGCCCCGCCACGATCCGTACGGAAGGAGTCCCCGGTCATGTTCATTGCGGTCCGCAGCAGCCGGGCCCGGGCGCAGCTGACGCTGAAGGAACCCCCTTCGGCGGTCGGCGCCAGGCCCGGCGGCACGATCGCGCGGCTCACCCTCCAGTTCAACCCGACCACGCTCCAGTTGCGCAAGACCACCGAGTGGCGGCGCAACCCGTCGCGGATGGCCGGGCAGTCCGCGCTGCCCGAGTTCGTGGGCAGCGGGCCGCGCGAACTGAGCCTGGACGTCTTCCTCGACGCGACCTCGACCCACAGCAACTCGGTCGAGCAGGCGGTGGAGAAGCTGATGAAGGCGTGCGTGCCCACCCCGGCGAGCCTGGCGCGGAAGAAGCCGGCGAGCCCGTGGGTGCGGTTCGAGTGGGGCACGGCCCGGACGACCGCTTTCGACGGGGTGCTGTCGAGCCTGTCGGTGACGTACACGCTCTTCGACGTGGACGGCCGTCCGCTGCGGGCGACCTGCGCGCTGTCGATCGAGGAGGCGAGCGTCGACCCGCCGGGCCAGAACCCCACCTCCGGCGCGCGCACCGCCCGCAGCACGCACATTGTGGTCGCCGGGGACAGCCTGGCGCTGCTGGCCTGGCGCGAGTACGGGGACGCGACGGCCTGGCGGCTGATCGCCGAGGCGAACGGGATCGACGACCCGATGACCCTGGCCCCCGGTACCGAACTGATGGTGCCGGCGCTGGGGGACGTGGACGGCGAGGGGGAGCGGTGAGCTCATCGGAGGCACGCGGCGGCCGGCCGTTCGCGGCGGATCCCGTCGTGGAGGCGCACGGCGAACTGCCGCAGATCTGGGCGGCGCAGCTGGTGAGCTGCCTGGTGGACGAGAACGTGGGCCTGCCGGACACGGCGGTGCTCACCTATCGCGATCCCGACAACGAGTTCCTGGCGTCCACGGGCATCACCCTGGGCACACCGCTGCGGGTGTCGGTGGTGACGGCCGCGGGGCAGGCGCGCGAGCGGCTGTTCAACGGCGAGGTGACGGCGGTGGAGATCGACCGGGACGGCACGGGCTCGTTCACCGTGCTGCGGGCGTACTCCCGCGCGCACCGGTTGCAGCGCGGCAGGCGGGTGGTGGCGTACCGGAACATGACGGCCGCCGCGATCGTCCGCAAGGTCGCCATCGGGGCGGGTCTGGCCTGCGGGAGGGTGGAGGCGGCTCCAGTCACCTACCGGCAGCTGTCGCAGGCCAACGTCTCCGACTGGGATTTCCTGCAGTATCTGGCGGCCGAGAGCGGCGCGCAGGTGCGGGTCGACGACCAGGGGGTGCTCCAGTTCACCCGGCCGAAGCCGGCGTCTGGCGCGCCCGCGCCCTCGACCTCGGCCACGCAGAATCCGATGGTGCTGGAGTACGGGCGCAATCTGCTGGCACTGCGGGCCGCGCTGTCGGGCGCGGACGGCGCGGCCTCGGTCGAGGTGCGGGGGTGGGACGCCACCACCAAGACCCCGCTGGTGGCCCGGCACCCGTCGGTGACCAGCAAGACGGTGCTGCCCGGGCTCTCGCCGAGCGCCGGCGCCCGCTTCGGGCCGTCGGCGAAGCTGACGGTGACCGACACCCCGTACCGCACCCAGGCCGAGGCGACGGCGGTGGCGGACGCCGTCGCCGCCCAGGTCAGCGCGGGTTTCGCGGAGTTGGAGGTGGTGGCCGACGGCAACCCGCGGCTGCGCGCGGGGCGGCCGGTCGCGCTGGGCAACGTGGGGAAGGCGTTCTCCGGCCGCTACACGGCCACCGCGGTCCAGCACAGTCTGGAACCGCACAACGGCTACCGGACCACGGTGTGGGTCAGCGCCAGCCCCGACCGGTCGCTGGCGGGCCTGGTGACCGGCGCGAACGCGCCCGGCCGCGGCCCGCGCATGCCCGGGCTGGCGATCGGGGTGGTGACGGACGTACGCGAGCCGGGCGGCGCGGAGAGCGGCGGGGTCCGGCTCAGATTCCCCTGGCTGGACGGCACGTACGTGACGGACTGGGTGCGGACCGTGCAGTGGGGCGGCAAGGGCGGCGGGGGCGTGGCGAGCCCCGAGGTCAACGACGAGGTGCTGGTCGGCTTCGAACAGGGCCTGCTGGACTGCCCGTACGTCCTCGGCGGCCTCTACAACGGGGTGGACAAGCCCTCGCCGCACGACGTGCCCCTGGTGGACAGGACCAGCGGGAAGGTCAACCGGCGTTCGGTGGTGTCGCGTTCGGGCCACCGGGTGGAGCTGCTGGACGCCCCCGCGCCGGGTCCTTCCGGGGTACGGCTGCGTACGGCCGACGAGCGGCTGGAAGTGCTGCTGCACGACCGCGACAACACGATCGAGCTGACGGTGTACGCGGCCGGCGGCCGGCGCGCGCTGTCCTCGGTGCTGCTGGACAAGGACGGCATCACGCTGGACGCGCGGACCGGCACGGTCCGGTTGCGGGGCCGCACCGTGGAGATCGACGGCACCGCGGCGGTCACGGTCGGCGGCCGGTCGGTGAGCGTGACCGGGCAGACGGACGTCACCGTCAACGGCGGACTGCTGGGGGTGCTGAAGGCCGATCTCATCCGGATCAACTGACGCCGGCCCCGCGGACGTCGCCTGTCGCGTACCCACCGAGCCCTCCAACCGCCCTCCGGCCGCCGACCGTGACC
>NZ_JAJSYW010000202.1:0-12492 GCF_036815005.1 Streptomyces sp. IBSBF 2435
GGAGCACCCCCCACACCCCCAGCACCCGGCGCCCCCGGCGCGGACTCCGGCTCCGGCGGGCGCCTGGCCGCCGCCTCGCGCCGTACGATCTCGGCGGCCACCGGCTCCGGCAGCCAGCCCGCGACGTCCCGCAGTGAGCGGCCCGCCGCACGGGCGCAGGAGTCGGCCAGCTCCTGCGGCAGGGGTCGGGCGTCGGGGTCCGCGGTCAGGCAGCGCTCCAGCAGCTCGCGCAGCGGCTCCGGGTACAGGCTCAGGTCCGGCGGCCGGATCGCAGTATTGGCGATCTGCGCGGCCAGTGTGATCGCGCCCGCCTCCCCGTACGGATGCCGCCCGGTGGCGGCGACCGCCGCGATCAGGCCGAGCGAGAAGACGTCGGTGGCGGGGGTGAGGGTGAGGCCGTTGGCGTGCTCGGGCGACATGAACTGCGGGGTGCCGATCAGCCCGCCGCTGCGGGTCAGCGCGGTGGAGTCGGCGGCCCGGGCGATGCCGAAGTCGATGACCGCGGGGCCGGCCGCGCCGAGCAGGATGTTGCTCGGCTTGAGGTCCCGGTGGATGACGCCGGCCGCGTGCACCGCCCGCAGCGCCTCGGCCGCGCAGCCCGTCAGCTGGAGCACGCTCGGCAGCGGCAGGGCGCCGTAGCGGGCCAGCGCCTCGTCCAGCGGGAGGCCGGGGACGTAGGTGGTCGCCAGCCAGGGCTGGTTGCCGGTGGTGTCGTGGTCGAGGACCGACACGACGTAGTAGCCCTGGACCCGGCGGGCCGCCTGCACCTCCTGCTGGAAGCGGCGGCGGAATTCCTCGTCCTGCGCGTATTCGCGGCGGATCACCTTCAGCGCGAGCGGCTGGCCGCCGCGGGTGTGGCTGAGGTAGACGCTGCCCATGCCGCCCTCGCCGATCCTGGCGCGCAGCCGGTAGCCGGCCACCTCGCGGGGATCCTGCGGCTGGAGCGGGCTGAGCGGACGCAAAAGGTTGTCGTGGCCGGCGATTTCGGGCACCCCCCGGTAGTCGAAAAGCTGCTTGATGCTACCTGGGGTCAGGGCTCGTTACCCGGCGGTCGGGCCGCGGTGGCCGCCCGCCCGGGCTCCGGCGCCTGTCAGGGCGTCAGGCGGAGCAGCTGTTCGCCGGTCCTGGCGGAGCCGGCCACCACGGTGGCGCCGGGCGGCGGGAGTTGGCCGCGCTGGAGGAGGAGCCAGCCGGCGCCGTACTGGCGGGCGATGGCAGCGCGCCGGGGCGCGGGCGTGGCCGGGGCGAAGTACGCCTTGGTGTCGGACCAGCGGCGGGCGCGGTCGGCGTCGGGGGTGGAGGGGTCGGGCCAGGTCGGGGCGACGAGGTAGATGCCGTAGGCGGGCAGCACGTGCATCGCGTTGTAGCCGTCGGTCAGGACGACGCCGCCGACCGGGACCCGGTCGGCGACCCAGCGGTAGTCCGGCCAGCGGTAGGGATGCCGGGTGGCCACCGGCAGGAAGCGCTGCGGGACCACCGCGCCGATCTGCGCGGCCAGCCCGAGGCACAGCGCGACCGCGGCGAGCGGGGCGAGCACCTTGCGCAGCCGCGTCCAGGGCGGGACCGCGGCCACTTCCACCGCGAGCGCGAACTGCAGCGGCATCAGCAGCAGCGCGAACACCCGCCCGTAGGTGTAGTGGCCGCTGACCCAGCCGTACGCGGCGATCGCCGCGTACGCCGTGAACATCAGCACCAGCGGGTCCCGCAGCCGCTGCCGGGCCCGCCAGGCCAGCGCGGGCACCCCGGCCAGCGCGAGGCCGTACCACTGCCAGGGGTGGGTGTAGAGCTTGCGGTGCACCCCGTCGACGGTGGTGTCGCCGGCCAGCGAGAAGACGTCGAAGTACGGCCAGGCCACCGCGACGGCCAGCGCCGCGAGGCCGCTGACCGCCCACAGCACGGCGATCCGCCGGGACCAGTTCTGCTGCCGCCCGACGACGATCGCCGCGATGCCGACGGTCGCGGCCAGCGCGGTGATCGGGTGGATGAGCAGCAGTGCCCCGGCCGCCGCGCCGAGCCCGGCGTACTCCCACGGCGTGCCGCCGCGCCGGGCCAGCCGGTCGGTCCAGGTCCACAGCAGGAAGGCCAGGCCCACCGCGAAGGCGCTCGGATACGGCGCTCCCCGGGTCAGCGACCACATCCCGCAAAAGCCGCTCCACTCCTCGCCCCGCACACCCCACAGCAGGGTGAAGGCCAGCAGCGCGTAGACCGGCGCCGTCCGACGGGCGCTCAGCGTCCTGGCGAAGGCGCCGATGCCGACGACCAGCACGGCGAGATTCAGCGGCCCGCACCAGCGCACCATCTGCCATCCGGCGGCGCCGGTCAGCCGGGCGGTCAGGCCGAGCGTGACGATGTAGGGCGAGTAGTACGGGCTGTCGGTGCCCGGCTCCTTGAGCAGCGGGTTGGCCGGGTGCCACGGGTTGTCCTTGACCCGCTGCACCGCGGACGCGTGCTGGCCGAAGTCGGCGGCTATGGGGGTGTGCCAGGACACGATCGAGAGCAGCAGCCAGAAGCCGGCGCCCACCAGGACGTACGGCGTCGGCCGCCAGGCCAGTGCCCGGGTTCCGAACGTCGGCGCGATCCGCGCCTCGCCGGTCATGCGGCGGCCCCGGAACGCGGCGGCGCCGACTGGGGGCGGGCCGCCGCGCGGGCGCGTCCGCGCCGTGCCGGGTCGGCGCCCGGCAGCCGGTCGGCGGGGTGGGCGGCGGTCAGCAGCGGCAGCGCGAGGAAGCCCAGCAGGACCGGCGCGGCCATGTAGCGGAAGAGCCCGGCCGGGGTCGCGACCAGCACCGCGACCTGGAGCCCCGCCGTGGTCGCGGCCAGCGCGAGCGCCGAGCGCAGCGGGCGGCGCCGCATCATCCGCAGCACGATCAGATACGTGGCCCAGCACCACAGCGAGCCGGTCCACAGGAACCAGGTCAACTCCGGTGTACGGGCCGCGGTGTACGCCCACACGCCTGCGGAGTGCAGGCCGTCAGACGGCGGGTCGGTGCGCAGCGCCGGCAAGAAGCGGCTGTGGTCCATCAGCCCTCCGGGCCGCGAGTAGCCGAACCGGTCGGCGGGGACGACCGGTGGCTGGATGAAGATGTCGCTGTCGTTGCGGGGCAGCGCCCAGGCGATCCTGCCCCGGCACAGGTGTGCGGACAGCATCAGGTCGGGACGTTTCGCCAGGACGTGGCCCCAGGTGTCGAGCAGCTTACCGTTGAGGCGTTCCGCGGCCGGCCGGTCGAAGGGCGGGGCCATCAGGGGATCGACCCAACTGCAGTTGCTGCCGCCGGCCGACCAGTGCGAGAGCGGCGCGACCTGCGACATCACCGCGAGGTCGGAGCGGCGGAAGGTCTGCGGGGCGCGGTGGTAGGCGACCGAGATGTCGGCGTAGTTGAAGGCGTAGTAGGAGCTGGTGCTCGGCTTCTGGACGCCGATCGCCGGGTAGACGCCGAAGTTGAGGGCGAGGGCCACCGCCGTCGGGACCAGGGTGGCGGCGGCGATCCTGCGCCAGCGGCGGGGCATCGCGACCAGAAGCACCAGGCCCGCAACCGCCACGGCCGGGTAGGAATTGTTGCGGAAGACCGACAGCCCGGTCATCGCGGCGGCCAGCAACCACCAGTGCAGGAGCGGGCGCTGCCGCGCGACCAGGTGGGCGCAGGCGCCGAAGGCCAGGACGGCGGCGATCGCGTAGGCGCTGTCCTTCCACACGAAGATGCCGAACGTGCCGGTGGACGGCACCAGGACGACGGCCAGCGGCGCGGCGGCGGCCCACCGGCCGCGCACCCCGAGCGCGCGCAGCCCGTGGCACACATAGCCGAGCGAGGCGGCGAGGGCGACGGTCTGAAGGAACGTCAGCGCCGCCAGGCCGCCGGTGATCTGCAGCGACAGCCACACCAGCACGTCGTAGGCCACCGAGTGGTCGCTGCGCCAGTGGCCGGTGGTGACCTGCCACACGTAGGTGACGGTGTCGAAGCTCATCAGCCCGGGGTAGAAGGCCAGCCACCACAGCAGCAGGACGGCCTCGCAGAGCAGTCCCACGGCGACCGGCAGCCGCGCGCGCTCCGGAACCCGGTCTGCGGCGCGGCGCAGCGCCGGAACCATGGGGAGGAAACGGGCACCGGTGAAGCGGCTGATGGTCGTCACCCGATCCCAACCGCGGCCTGCCGGCAAAGGTTTCGCCCTTCCCCGCCGACGGCTCCCGCACGCCACCCGTTCGGCGGAGCGGGACCCGTCGCGAGGTCACAAGGGCGCGCCGGACGTCACGCCCGGCGCTCGGGCGCCCCCTCGGCAACCCGCGCCGCGGTGTGCGGGTCGCCCGGCCGCAGCGGCCGCGCGGCGTCCGGCGCGGTGGTGGAGACCAGCACGAATTCGTTGTACGGGAAACGCCGTCCGGCCGCCCGGGGCAGCGGGAAGGAGTACGCCCTGCTGACCACGAGCCCGGCGGCCCGCGCTTCTTCGGCCAGCTCGTCGAAGCCGACGAAGCGCACGTGCGTCGCGTCGCTGGCGAACCCGGCCTCCTGCGGGGTGATAAGCACGACCCGGCCGCCGGGGCGTACGTAGGGCAGGTACGTGGCCAGCAGCGCCGACCCCGTGGCCGCCTCCAGGTGTTCGAGGACGTGCGCGCACAGCAGGCTGTCGAAGGCGCCGTGCTCCCAGCCCGCCGCGGTGAATTCCTCCGGGGTGTACGCGGTCAGGCCGCGCTCGCGGGCCGCCGCCACCGAGTGCGCGTTGTGGTCGACGCCGACGCTGCCCGGGGCACAGTGCCGCAGATTCCGGCCCACCCCGCAGCCGACGTCCAGCACGCGGCCCAGCCGCAGCCGGCGCAGATTCCACCGGTAGGGCGCCTGGGTGGGCAGCAGCCGCCGGGCCAGCAGGCGGGCGGTGTAGTCGGGGGAGGCGGTGTCGGACATCGGTACGCCTTTCGCGGGTGCGCCTGGTTGATCGCAGCTGGTGCGGTACGGCTGGTCGTGTACGTACGGATCAGGTGGGCGGCGGTCCGGCGACCGGCGCCTCCGCCGGCGGTACGGCCGCGCTCGCGGCGGCCCGCGGGGCACTGCCGCCCGCCGCCGCGAGCGCCAGTCGTCGCGGTCCTGCGCCTGCACGCACCGCGGCCCGCAGCATCGCCGCATCGCCGTAGTGCGGGATCATCACGTCGAAGCGCGCCGGGCTCACCTGGCCGCCCTCGCGGGCTCCGGCACCCTGGGCGCGGCCCCGGCGCGCTGCGGCGCCGGGACGCGGCGGGTCACCGCGAGCAGCAGCACCAGCGCGGTCCTGGCCAGGTACACCAGCGCCCGGGCCGACGACTGGCTCGGCGCTCCTGTGGTGCGCGGCCGCATCGCCACCGGCACCTGCCGCACCCGGTAGCCGCGGCGCAGCGCGCCCACCATGCTCTCGACGGTGTCGCCCAGATACTCGGCCGGATACCAGCGGGCGAAGAAGGCGATCATGTCGCGGTTGCAGGCCCGGAAGCCGGAGGTCGAGTCGGTCAGCCGGGTGTCCGCCATCCCGGACAGCACCCGTGACAGCAGCCGCATCGACCAGCGGCGCGGGCCGCGTACCCGGTAGTCGCCCACGCCCGCGAAACGCGCCCCGACCACCAGGTCGGCCGTCTCCAGCGCGGCCAGCAGGGCGGGGACGTAGCCCGGGTCGTGCTGTCCGTCGGCGTCGACCTGCACGGCGGCGTCGTAGCCCTGGTCCAGGGCATAGCGGTAGCCGGTGCGCATGGCGCCGCCGACGCCGAGGTTGTAGGGCAGCCGGGCCACCCGGGCGCCGGAGGCGCGGGCGGTCTGGGCGGTGCGGTCGGTGGAGCCGTCGTCCACCACCAGGACGTCGGCGCCCGGGACCGCGGCCCGCAGCTCGGCCAGCACCGCGCCGAGGCCCTCCGCCTCGTTCCAGGCGGGCACGATGACCAGCACCCGCCGCGCGTGCGGGCCCGCGCCCGGCGTCATGCGGCGCCGCCCTCCGTGCGGCGGACCGCCACTGCCGGGGGGCGCGTCTGCTCGTCCAGCGCCGTCCTGATCAGCGCGATCTCCTCGGCGAGCGTCCTGGTCTCCTCCTCCAGGCGGCTCGACTCCCAGCTCAGGTGCAAGCACACCAGCAGGAGTAGCACGATCCCGGCGAACAGCACCAGGCTCGCCCCTGACACGATACCGAGCGCGCGCGCCAGCGAGTCCAGCATCTGCGGGAACAGCCCGAGCGGCACCACCGCCGAACCCACCGCGAGCCACAGCGCCGCGTACTTCTCCCGCAGCTGGTGCCGGCGCAGCAGCTCCAGGATGCAGGCCAGCAGGGTCAGTCCGGTGAGCGAGGTGATCACGGACAAGTGCACGGTGAGCGCCTCCTGGAGTGCTGCGGGGATTCCGTCGTTCCGTTGTCGCGGGCCGGCGGCCGGCCGGGCCGCCCCGCTTCATCAGATGCGCGGCCCGCGCAGAATCAGGTCCGCCACGCGGGAGGCGGCCCGCCCGTCGTCCAGATGGCAGAAGGCGGCACGGAAGGCGTCGTAGGCCTCGCCGTACGGCCGCACCGCCGCGGCCGGGTCGCGCAGCGCCGCGATCAGCTCGGGTGTGGTGGACGACAGCGGACCCGGTGCCTGCGCCTCGAAGTCGAAGGTGAAGCCGCGCAGGGTGTCCCGCATATGTCCCAGGTCGGGGGTGTGCAGCAGGATCGGGCGGCCCGTGACGGCGAAGTCCGCGAGCAGCGAGGAGTAGTCGGTGACCAGGATGTCGGCGGCGAGCAGCAGTTCCGCCAGGTCGGGGTGGGCGGAGACGTCCCGGACGAAGCCGGTCGCCGGCACGGTGTCGGCTACCAGCGGGTGCGCGCGGACCAGCAGCACGTGGGTGGCGGACAGCCCGGCCTCCAGCGCGGCGAGGTCGGCGGCCAGGTGCAGCCGCTGGTGGGCGGCGTCGTAGGCCTCGTCGTCGCGTACGGTCGGCGCGTACAGCACGACCGTGCGCCCGGCCGGCAGGCCGAGCCGGGCCCGGACCTCCTCGGCGACCTTGTCGCGGTCCTCGCCGCTGAGCAGGTCGTTGCGCGGCAGCCCGGTCTCGGCGATCTCGCCGTCGAAGGCCAGGGCGCGGCGCAGCTCCGGGGTGCTCTGCGCGCTGGGCGACAGCAGGACGGTCCACTGGTCGCCGCGCAGCGGCTGCGGCCACATGTGGGTGAGGTCGGCGCACAGGGTGCCCGCCAGGTCCTGGCCGAAGCGCTTGACCGGGGTGCCGTGCCAGGTCTGCACCACGTGCTGGCCGTCCCGGCGGCGGAAGAAGGCCGGCAGGTGGGAGTTGGTGACGATGTTCCGGCTGCGGGCCAGCGCCTCGTACCAGGCGTGGCTGCCCAGCACCACGGGCCGCGCGGCGGCCGGCACCGGCGTCGTCCGGTCCGCGACCGCCCACAGGTGGTCCAGCGGGGCGCCGCGCCGTACCAGCTCGTCGTGCACCGCGCGGGGCGAGTCGTCGCAGCGGCGGCCGTCGAAGCTGCTGTAGAGGACGGTGTCGGTGAGCTGGCGGCGGGCCAGCACCGGGTAGCGCCGCTCGCGCAGCATCCGCTGCCGGTACGGCCCGCGGTCCGCTGCGGGTACGGCGGAGCCGGCGGTGACGAACAGGTGGTCGTGGAAGCGCCGGTCGAGTGTGACCGGGCGCTCCCCCTCGGCCACCAGCAGGTCGAGCGGCAGCGTGCTCATCGTCCGCGGCGCGACCCGGACGGGGGTGTCCGTGCCGCCCGCCCGCAGATGCAGATACCACCGCCCGGCGTGCGGCAGCGCTCCGACGTCGAGGGACGCCGAGAAGTGCCCGGGCGCCGCCTCCGTGACGACATCGGCGCCGGTCTCGGCGCGGTAGGTGCCGTGCCGCAGCATCAGCCGGGCGGGCGCGGGCTGCACGCCGCCGGGTCCTTCCGGTGCCTCGGGTGCGGCCACGTGCGGGGGGAGTTCGCCGGCGACCAGCAGGCGGCCGTCCGGGGTGAAGGCGACACGGTCGGCGACCGCCTGCGGGATGCGGTCGCGCAGCACCAGGTTGCCGGCCGCGGTGCCCTCCACGGACAGCTCGCGCGGGCCGCTGCCGCCCAGCCGCTCGTCGGGGACCAGCGCGTAGCGTCCCGGCGGCAGGTCGCGGTCCAGGGCGACCCTGGCCCGGCCGCCGTCGGGGAAGACGACCTCGGCCGTCCACGTCGCGGTCGTCTCCGGCGCGACCTCCTTCGGCAGCCCGGCCGCCGGGGGCCGCGCCCCGCCCAGGTCGGCGAGCGCGACGTCGGCGGCCAGCGCGGTCCACCCGCCGGAGCAGCCGGAGCCGGCCGCACCCCCGGAGCCGCCCGAGCCCTCCGGGCCTGCGGAGCCGCCCTCCGGCGTCAGCGGGTAGTCGAAGGCGGCTCCCGACGTCTGCTGGGTCAGCCGCACCGCCACCGGCGGCGTACGGTCGCGGACCGCGAGGTCCAGGCGCAGCAGGCCCTCCCCTGACGGGCGGTGGGCGGTGAGGCGCCGGGTGACCGGTTCGACCGACAGATGGAGCCTGCCGTCCTTGTACCAGGGCACCAGCCGGGTGTCGTCGTCCAGCGGGAAGGGCACCGGCGAGGAGCCCGCGCCGGCCTCCTCGGCACGCAGCGCGGCCGGGCGCAGGGAGCCGCCGCCCGCCAGCACGATGCCGATCCGCCACTGTGCCGCCTTCCAGCCGCCGTCGGTGCGCAGCCGCGCCGGGTCGACGGTGATCTCGAAGCCGGACCAGTCGTAGCAGTGCCGCTCCTGCGTCTGCTCGTCGGTGACCTCGGGCGTCCGCACCGTCCGCACCGGCAGCAGCAGCCGGCGCCGTCCGCAGGCGGCGACGGCGGTCTTGAGCGAGGAGCGCCGGGTGCGGGCGTCCACGTTGCGGATGTAGGCGTAGCCCTTGAGCACCAGCTTGCCGTCGCGCCACTCCAGATCCCGCAGCCGGGCGAGGACCGGCAGGTCGGAGGGGCCGGCCGCGCTTGCCGCCCGGGACAGCGGCACCGGCGAGCCGTCGGGGCGTACGACGACGGCGCGTTTGCGCAGCGGCAGCCCGGCGAGGTCGAAGACGGTCCGCCCGCCCTGCCGTTCGTGGCCGAGCACGGTCAGCAGGTCGTCGAGCCTGCCCTGCCTGATCAGCTCCCAGCGCAGCCGCAACTCGACCGGCAGTCCGGCGTAGAGGGTGTGGTCGACCCGGCTGAGGAAGTCGCCGGCCCGCTCCATGAAGACCTGGCGGTATTCGGGTCCCGCCATCGGCAGGGCCTCGATGAAGTAGAGCAGGTCGTCGGTGAGGACCGACCGGTCGTAGTCCCGCTTGTGCTTGCTCCAGCGGGTGTTGGCCGGGTCGGCGAGGAAGCGCGAGACCCCGTCCACGGCGGCGATCCGGTCGCGTACCCCCCTGACGTCGGTGCGCCGCCGGGTGATCGAGCCCTCGCGGATCCGCCAGTAGTACACGTGCTCGTGCAGGACGTCGACGGCGTCGGCGAGGAAGTGCGCCGGGATGGTCAGCGGTGTGTCCTCGTACAGCACGCCCTCGGGGAAGGCGAGGCCGTGGGTGTCCCAGAAGGTGCGGCGGAAGACCTTGTTCCAGGCCACCCGGTCCGACAGCAGGGCCAGGTCGCGGGTGATGTGGGTGCGGCTGACGGTCCTGGTCATGTCGCGGTGCTGCCAGGCCTGGCTGCGGCCGGCGGTGGTCAGCCGGTAGACGTTCCCGGTGGCGAAGTCCGACCCCGACCGGTCGAGCAGCCCGGTCAGCTGCTCGTACGCGCGCGGCGGCAGCACGTCGTCGCTGTCGATGAACGTCAGGTACGGGGTCGCGGGGTCGGCGTTGCGCGCACCGGTGTTGCGGGCGTGGCCGAGGCCGCCGTTGTCCTGGGAGACCAGCCGGAAACGCGGGTCGCCGGCGGCGAACTCCCGCGCGATGTCCGCACTGGTGTCCGTCGAACCGTCGTCCACCATCACCACATCAAGCTCGGTCAGCGTCTGCGCGGCGATCGAGCGCAGGCATTCCTCCAGGTACTGCTCGACGTTGTGGACGGGGACGACGACGGTCAGGCGGGGCGTCATGGTGGGACAACGCTCCTTTCGGGACGGCGGCGGCAGACCATGCCGTGTGCTCAACTCGCCCCGCGCGCAGCGGTCACCGAAGGTAGGCCGAACGAGCGACGCGGCCTCGCGGATCGACACAGAGTGCCCGGCCAATTACCCTCGGACGTTATCCCGCCCCGGTAACCACCGATCTGTCCAGGATGGTCATGCCCCGTTTCAGTGTCGTCGTCCCCGCCCATCGCGCGCAGGGATTCCTGCGCCCCTGCCTGGAGTCCGTGCTCGACCAGTCCTTCGGCGACGTCGAGGTGATCGCGGTGGACGACGCCTCACCCGACGCGTGCGGCGCGATCATCGCCGACCTCGCCGCCGCGGACCCCCGTGTCGTACCGGTGCGCCTGGACCGCACCGGCGGCACCGGGCCTGCCAGGGACGCGGGCGCCGCCCGCGCGAGCGGCGACTACCTGGTCTTCCTCGACGCCGACGACCTCATGGCGCCCGGCACCCTGGCCGCCCTCGACACCCGGCTCGGCCGCACCGGCGACCCCGATGTGCTGCTCTACGACCACGAGCGCTTCACCGTGTGGGAGAACGTCCAGGAGAGCGGCGACGGCGACTTTCTGGCCGCCGCGGGCGAACGCGTCTTCACCGCCGCCGACCTCCCCGACTGCCTGGCCTGCTACCCGGCCGCCTGGAACCGCGCGGTACGCCGGGACTTCTGGACCTCCCGCGCCTTCTCCTTCGGCGCCGCCCCCTACGCCGACATCGCCGTCGCCACCCGGGTGCTCACCGCCGCGCCGCGCATCGCGTGCCTGGACCGGGTGTGCGTCCGCTGGCGCAAGCGCCGCTCGGGCAGCGTCACCACCACCCGCGGCGCCCACCACCTGGCCGTGCTCGACCGCTACACCGAAGTCCTCGCAGGGCTGTCGGGGGACGCCGAAAGGGCCGCGCTGTACGGGCAGATGGCCGCGGTCCTGATGGCCGTCGGCGAGGACCGGCTCACCCCGCAGGCCGCACCCGACTTCGTCCGCAGGGCCGGCCGGCTGCTCACCGACCACCGCCCGCCCGGCTGGACCGCCCCCGAGCCGAAGGAGGCCCGCTGGGTCAGGGCCGCCGGCACGGGTTCGTACGGCCGCTACCGCGCGGCACTCGGCGTCCGGGCGCTCGCGACGCAGGTCGCCAAGAGGCTCAGGTCACGCAAGAACGGCCTGGCCCGGGCGGCCTACCAGCGCTACTACCGGCTGCGGCTGCGCCGGCCCCTCGACCCGGGCCTGGTCGTCTACGCGGCCTACTGGAACCGCGGGGTGTCCTGCAACCCGGCCGCGATCTACCGCAAGGCCGCGGAGATCGCCCCCCACCTGCGCGGCGTCTGGGTCGTCAACAAGCGCGACCGGGACGCGCTGCCGCCCGGCACCGAGCACGTCGTCGTCAACTCCCGCCGCTACTGGGACGTCCTGGCCCGGGCCGGCCACCTGGTCAACAACGCGAACTTCACCGGGAACGTCGTCAAGCGGCCCGGCCAGACGTATGTGCAGACCCACCACGGCACCCCGCTCAAGCACATGGGCATGGACCTGCGCGCGCGGCCCGCGGTCGGCAAGGGGATGAGCTTCGGCCGGCTGCTCGACCACGCCGACCAGTGGGACTACTCGCTGGTCTCCAACCAGCACTCCGCGGAGGTCTTCGACCGGGTCTACCCCAGCGGCTACCGCACCCTCCCCAGCGGCTACCCGCGCAACGACGTCTTCTACGCGGCCGGCCCCGACGACGTCCGCCGGGCCCGCCGGTCGCTCGGGCTCGCCCCCGGCACGACGGCGATCCTCTACGCGCCCACCCACCGCGACTACCAGCGCGAGTTCGTCCTCCCGCTGGACCTCGAACGCCTCGCCCGCGAACTCGGTCCCGGCTACACGCTGCTGGTGCGGGCCCACTACTTCTACGGGCAGAGCCCGCAGCTCGAAGAGCTGCACGCCGCGGGAGCCATCGTGGACGTCTCCGGGCACGCGTGCGTCGAGGAGCTGTGCCTCGCGTCGGACGCGCTGGTCACCGACTTCTCCTCGCTGATGTTCGACTACGCCAACCTCGACCGGCCGATCGTCGTCCACGCCGCCGACTGGGCGGCCTACCGGGCCGCCCGGGGCGTCTACTTCGACCTGCTGTCGGGGCGGCCGGGCGAGACACCGGGGGCGGTCGCCCACGACGAGGTGTCGCTGGCCGGGGTCTTCCGCGGCGGCGCGTGGCGCGGCGAGGCCGCGGGCGCTCTGCGGGCCGCCTTCCGCGAGCGCTTCTGCGGCTACGACGACGGGCTCGCCGCCGAGCGGGTCGTGCGGCGGGTCTTCCTCGGCGAGGAGGGGCTCGTCCCGTACCGTCCCCTCGCCGACCGCCACCCGGCGCCGTCCCCGGCCTCCCTGACCGACCCGTCCCCGGCGCCCGCGGTGCCGATGCCCTGACGGGGGTGCCGCCGGGAGGGGGCGGGCTCAGTGCAGCTGCGGGTC
>NZ_JAJSYW010000203.1:0-12401 GCF_036815005.1 Streptomyces sp. IBSBF 2435
GGGGGCGTCCAGGGGGCGCCGCTTCCGGGCGCTGCTTCCGGGCGCTGCTTCCGGGGGCGAGCCGTACCCGCCTCCGCCGCCGGGCCGCCCCGTCCTCCCAGGCCGCAGCTGGCCCCCGTCACCCTGTCCGCCGATCAAGGAATGTCCCGTGACCTCGACCGCACCGCCCGTTTCCGCCGGCCCGTCCGCCTTCGCCGCGGTGGACCTCGGCGCGACGAGCGGCCGGGTGATCGTCGGCCGGGTGGGGCGGGGCGGCCTGGACCTCGCCGAGGTCCACCGCTTCCCCAACACCCCGCTCCGGCTGCCCACCGGGCTGCACTGGAATCTGCCCGGCCTCTTCCAGGGCGTGATCGACGGGCTGCGCGAAGCCGCGAAGGCCGGGCCGGTGGCGTCCATCGGCATCGACACCTGGGCGGTGGACTACGGACTGCTCGACGCGGACGGCGCGCTGCTCGGCCTGCCCCACCACTACCGCGACGACCGCACCCGCGGCCTGGCCGAGCGGGTACGCGACCGGGTCGGTACACGGCGGCTCTACGGCGCCACCGGCTTGCAGCACCTGCCGTTCAACACCGTCTTCCAACTGGCCGCGGCGCGCGGATCGGCCCAACTCGCGGCCGCCCGAACCCTGTTGCTCATCCCCGACCTGCTGACGTACTGGCTGACCGGCTCGGTCGGCGCGGAGATCACCAACGCCTCGACCACCGGCCTGCTCGACGCGCGGACCGGCGCCTGGTCACTGGACATCGCGGCGGCCACCGGGCTCGACCCGGCCCTGCTGCCGCCGCTGCGGGAACCCGGTACACCGGCCGGCACGCTGCTGCCGTACGTCGCCGCCGCCACGGGCCTGCCCGCCGGTACGCCCGTCGTCGCCGTCGCCTCCCACGACACCGCGTCGGCCGTGGCCGCCGTGCCCGCCACGGGCCCGGGGGCCGCGTACATCTCGTGCGGTACGTGGTCGCTGGCCGGGCTGGAGCTGGACGCGCCGGTCCTCAGCGAGGAGTCGCGGGCGGCCGACTTCACCAACGAGCGCGGGATCGACGGCACCGTCCGCTATCTGCGCAACATCATGGGCATGTGGCTGCTTGAGGAGTGCCGGCGCGTCTGGGCCGCCCGGGGCCGGCCGGCCGGCCTGTCCTCGCTGCTGGCAGCCGCCGCGCGGGCTGAACCGCTCGCGGCACTGATCGACCCGGACGCACCGGAGTTCCTCGCCCCCGACGACATGCCCGCCGCCATCGCCGAGCATTCCTTCCACGCAGGCCCTCACCCGCCGGCCGAGCCCGGCGCGGTGGTCCGCTGCGTACTGGAGAGCCTGGCCTTGGCGCACCGCCGGGTCTTGCGCCGGGCCGCGCAACTCGCCGACTGGGACATCACCCGCGTCCACCTCGTCGGCGGCGGCAGCCGCAACGAACTGCTCTGCCAACTGACCGCCGACGCCACCGGGTTGCCGGTCGTCGCCGGCCCGACCGAGGCCACCGCCATCGGCAACGTCCTGGTGCAGGCCCGCGCTCACGGCCTGGTCGGCGACCTCGCGCAGACGCGGCAACTCGTCGCCGACACACAGCAGCTGCGCCACTACCGCCCGCAGGGCGACAGCCGGGCATGGGATGCCGCCGAGGCCCGGCTGACCTCCGGGTCCCGCCGCCCGCTCGCCCCGGGGACCGGCCAGTGAGCCTCCGGCCGCGCCCCGCCACCCCGGAGGGCGCGACAGCGGGCGCGGGCGGGCGGCGCGGTGCCGCAGACCTACGAGCCGAGGTCAGGCGGGTGGAATGTGACCCTAGGATGGCCTGATGAGCAATGAACGCGAACTCGATCAGACGGATCGCGACATCTTGTTCCATCTCCAGCAGGACGGGCGGCTGACCAATGTCGAGCTGGCGCGCCGGGTCGGCCTGACGCCGCCGCCGTGTCTGCGGCGGGTCAAGCGACTGGAAGAGGCCGGGGTGATCACCGGCTACCGGGCCCGTATCAGCCCCGAGGCCGCGGGGCTCGGCCTTGAGGTGATCGTCTCGATCGAGGTGTCGGTGAGCGACCTCAAAACGCTGGAAGGGCTGGAGACGACCATCGCCGCGTACGAGGAAGTCGTCGAATTCCGCCGACTGTTCGGCACCCCCGACTACCACCTGCGGGTCCTGGTCGCCGACTACGCGGCGTACGAGGCCTTCCAGACCGGGAAGATCATCGGCATTCCGGGAGTCGCGCGGGTGATCTCGCAGCCGACGATGAAGAAGATCAAGGTCACCGACTGAACCCCGGATCTGTGCCGCCGCGCGTGGGCGCCGCCGTCCGCGCGGAAGAGCGAGGACGACGACGTGGCACCGAGGGCGGTCCCGGCGCCGGGTGCGCTAGTCGAGTACGAGAGCGCTGAGTTCGGCGACGTCCGGCAGGGCGGACAGGGTCTCCAGCACGCGCGGTGCCGGGTTGGTCAGGTAGAGCAGCACCCGGGCGTCGGGGTAGTCGGGTTCGGCGAGGCAGCCGTCGTCGTCCTCCCAGTTGGCCTCGACGGTGAGCCGGTCGAAGTCCGCGCCGCGGAGCAGGCAGTAGGCACCGCCCGCGTAGGAGCTGTCGCGGACCTCGCACTCGGCGCCGAGTGCCAGGGCGATTGCCGGGCCGATACCGGCGGGCGTGCCGGTGGCGGAGCCGAACACGTAGTACCTGTGGGTCACTTGTGGTTCCTTGTCCTTGCTGTTGCCCGGTACGGGCGCGCCGCGTACCGGAGTCGAAAGGGTGACCGTATCTCCTCGTCGCCCACGAACGGCTCTGCCGCGATCGGCCGGGTGTCCAGCGCCACCGGTACGGCGGCGTACGGCCGTTTCGCCCAGCGGGCCGCGGACTGACCGGTCCGGACGTCAGCGGGGTGTCGGCAGCTGTCCGGCGCCGTCTTCCGCGGGGCGCGCCATGGCGCCCGGGCCGGGCAGCGGGCCGAGGTGCCGGGCGACGCGCTCGCGCAGCAGCAGATAGTCGTCCCACCGGCGCGGCAGCGGTCCCGGCGGGCGGGCGACGACCCGGGCGGCGGTGACGCGCTGGCCGCGCCGGAACTGTTCGAGCGTCACATCGAGCTGTATGCCGCTCGGCAGCGCATTCCACCAGTGGAAGCCGTGCTGTTCACCGGCCAGTTGGACCTCGCCGAGCATGAGGTCGCCGCCGAGGAGGTCGTGGACCAGCAGGGCGCTGATGTCGCAGTGGCCCCAGGCGGGATTCTCCGGCCGCCACTCGTCCTGGTCGTCGGGCGAACAGGTGTCGGCGGCCCATGACGCGCGCAGCGCCCTGTCGAGGTCCAGCAGATTCCAGGTGGTCATACGTGCAGCCTCGCACCCGCCACTGACAATGCCGGGTTCAGCTGTGGGGAGCGGCGGCGGCGCAGGACTCGCGCCACCGCCCCGGGGTCAGGGCAGCGGTCGCAGGCTCTCCGGGGTGAGGTCGGCCGGGCTCGGGTAACCGTCGACCGCCATGATCAGGTCGGCCTCGGCGAGCACCGACCTCAGTACGTGGACAATGCCGTCGGTGCCGCCCAGCGCGCAGCCGTACGCGTACGGACGGCCGATGCCGACCGCCGTCGCCCCCAGCGCCAGCGCCTTGACCAGATCCGCGCCCGACCGCACGCCGGAGTCGAACAGGACGGGCAGCCCGTCGGCCGCGGCGACGACGTCGGGGAGCACGGTCAGTGCGGGCAGTCCGCCGTTGGCCTGGCGGCCCCCGTGGTTGGAGCAGTAGATGCCGTCGACGCCGCCGTCCTTGGCGCGGCGCGCGTCGTCCGGGTGGCAGATGCCCTTCACGATCAGCGGCAGTGTCGTCACCGACCGCAGCCAGGCGAGGTCGTCCCAGGTCAGGGCGTTGCCGAAGAGCTGGGTCCAGAGCAGTACGGCCCCTTGCGGGTCGTCCTGCGGGTGCTTGCCGAGCAGTCGGTGGAAGACCGGGTCGGTGAAGTAGTTGGCCAGGCAGTGGCCGCGCAGCTGGGGGAAATTGCCGGTCGCCAGGTCGCGCGGGCGCCAGCCGGTGACCCAGGTGTCGAGGGCGACCACGATCGCCGTGTAGCCCGCGCGCTCCGCCCGGTGGATCAGGCTTTCCGCCAGGTCGCGGTCGGTGGGCGTGTAGAGCTGGAAGAAACCGGGGGTGGCGCCCAGCTCGGGCGCGACGTCCTCCATCGGGTCGACGCTCAGGGTCGAGGCGACCATCGGCACGCCGGTCCTGGCCGCGGCCCGTGCGGTGGCGAGGTCGCCGTGCCCGTCCTGCGCGCACAGGCCGATCACCCCGACCGGCGCCATAAAGAGCGGCGAGGGCCAGGTCGTGCCGAACAGCTCGACGGACAGGTCCCGCTCCCGGGCCCCGACGAACATCCGCGGGTAGACGCCCCAGCGGGCGAACGCCTCGACATTCGCCCGCTGTGTGGCCTCGTCCCCCGCGCCGCCCGCGACGTACGACAGCAGCGACGGTGGCATCGCCGCGGCTGCGCGGGCCTCCAGCTCGCTGAACGTCATCGGCAGGTCCGGCAGTACACCGCCGAGGGCGCGGAGATAGATGTCGTTCTGGTAGTTCCCGAACGCCGTGGACGGGTGCGGTCGTTGCTCGTCGCTCATCAGGCGTCGTCCTCGTGTTCGGGCGGGCGGGCGCGGTTCATTGCGCAGGATAGATGTCCCCGGCCGCCATCATGCTTTCCTGGTCGCTGTCCGACTCCAATTGCCGCGCTTCCCGCTGGAGCCGGGTGCGCTCGTCGGCGTCATCGGCGCGGTCGGCGTCGGTCGCGAGCCTGTGCGCCTCGTCGCGGAGCTGCTGCACGTGGCGGTGCGACGCTTCTGTCGATGTCATGGCGGGACCTCGCTCCCTGCGTAGGGCTCTCGCCTCCAGCGAAGCAGGGTGTGCCGCTGCCGTCCACATTTGCCCGCGGCGCCTCAGGCCCCGGGCACGTCCTGGCTGGTCAGGCCGTTCCCGGCGTCGTGGGCTGTGTGCGGGACGGGACGCGTACCCAGCCCGGCAGCAGGACAGTCTCGCCGCGGACCTGCCGGCCGTGCTCCCCGTCGGTCGCTGCCGACACCGCGCGAGGCGTACGTCCGCGAGACGGTTACCTGAAAACGCCCCTGCCATCCGGCCGACCGGATGAAGGCCACCGGCGGGGCGTGGTGGCCCGGGCCGCGGTGGCCAGGGAGGTCTGGAGGCGGCGGGCCGCGTCGACGTGGTCGCCGGTCCAGATGATGCGGACCGCCGTCGCGGTGGCGCGGCCCCGCACGTCGCGCAGGTCGCGGCGTACGGCAGCGGCCAGGCGGCCCTCGGCCGCGCGGTCGGCCGGGAGGGGCTCGGGCACGGGGTGACGGCCGCCGAGGCCGTCCGCGAGGCCGTGGTACCAGACCGAGACCCGGTCGGCGCTGGAGAGCAGTTCCGAGCGCGCCGCGGCCCGCTCGGAATCGCTGTGCAGGTCGCCGGCGCGCTGCCATATGCCGAGCACCGCGTCGGCGGCGAGCCGCAGGCCGACCACGCCCGTGACCAGCGTGGTCATCTCCGCGAGCGGCACCGGCTTGGGTCCGCGCTCGGACAGGTAGTTGCGGAAGGCGTCGTCGAGCCGCCGGGCCGCCGCGGCGGCCTGCCGCCCGGCCTCCAGTGGCGCCGCGGCCGGTTCCGGGCCCGCGGTGCAGCAGCCGACCGCGAAGTCCACGGCTCCCGCCAGATAGTCCGCGCTGTCGGCGTACGCCTCCGCCAGCGCCTCGCCGACGGCCGCCGAGGCGCCGCGCGGCCAGAAGAACAGTCCGACCACGATGCTGACCAGGCAGCCGAGCGCGATGTCCTCGACCCGGAAGAGGCCGACCCGCCAGTCGGGAACCTGGCCGATGTTGAAGAGGATCACCAGGGTCACGGTGAAGGCGGCCTGGCCCGCGGCGAAGGAGATCGCGGCGGGCGCGATGCCGGCGACCAGCACGGCGAGCGGCAGCAGGAACCACAGCAGGACGGAGTTGTGGCCGATGAGGTGCAGCAGCCCGGCTCCCACGATGGAGCCGACGACCGTGCCGGCCAGCCCGCGTACCGCGTTCTGGCCGGTGTTCAGGGCGTTGGAGCGCAGCACGGACAGGGCGCCGAGCACCACCCAGAAGGAGTGCTGGACGCTGGTCACGTCGGTGATGGCCACGGCGAGGCCGAGCCCCACCGCGCCGCGCACGCTGTTGTGCAGCCACACCGAGTGCGGGTCGAGGTGCGCGGCGGCGCGCTCGCGGGCGGCGGTGAGCGGCGGTACGAGGCCGCCGGGTTCGCGGCCGAGCAGCCGGTCGACCCAGCCGCGCCTTTCCGCGGCGGCGGCGAGGTCGACGTTGGCGGCGATCTGCAGGACGGCGAAGCTCAGCTCCTGCGCGCGGAAGGACACGTCGAGGGAGCCGAGGAAGTCGGTGACGTCCTGGTCCTGGCCGAGGTCGGACGAGGCGCGCTGCACCGGCAGCCGGGCGGTGGCGTCGCGCTCCATGTCGTCCAGGGCCGTGCGCAGCGCCTCGGCGGCGGCCCCCAGCGGCGCGGGGTCGGTGTGCCGGCCCTCCAGCAGGTCCGCGGCCTCGTCGAGGGTGTGCGCGGCGGCCTGTCTGACCAGGCAGGGCGCTGTCACCCGGCGGTGGGCGGCGTCCAGCGGTGTGCCGCTGTGCGCCACGATCGCGGTGAGCCAGGTGAGTTCGTCGACCAGCCGGACCAGGGCGCGGGCGCCGGTGGACAGGCCGGTGGGGCGGTAGGGCGTGGAGTCGAAGGCGCGGCGCAGCCCGGCTCCGGCGTCGGCGGCACCGGTGGCGGCGGCCAGGCAGTCCGCGGGGCTGGGCGTCTCGGGGCCGAGCACCAGGGCGGCGTCGACACGCAGCCGTACGGCGACCGCGCGGCAGACCGCGGCGGCGGGTGCGCCGAGCGGGTCGGTGGAGGGGCGCGGCCACAGCAGGGTGACAGCGAGCATCGAGGCGGCGGTGGCGAGCCCCGCGCCGGCCAGCCGGTCGGGCAGCGCGGACAGCGGTGCGGCCAGCGACACCGGCAGGATGAAGCCGAGCAGCAGCGCGGTCGTGGCGCCGGCCAGCACGGAGCTGACGATGCCGGAGAAGAGCACCAGGAAGCCGACCACGACCATGGTCGCCACGCCGAGCCAGGTCACCCGGGAGACCGCGGTGCCCAGGCAGATCAGCACCGCCCAGGCCACGGCGAGGGCGGCGTGCGCGCGCAGCCGCTGCACGACAGGCCCGGTGAAGTCGACCAGCAGCAGCATCGAGAACGCGCCGAAGGCGGCGAAGCCGGCCATCACGGGCGAGCCGACGGCCTTGCTGCACAGGGCGAACAGCGCGGGCATCACGATGGCGCCGCGGCCGGCCCTCCGGGTGGCGGCCAGGCCCGGGTCCTTGGCCCGCAGCCAGGCCGGCAGCGCCCGCAGCCGCCGGCGGACGCCGCTCGGGGCGGAAGGCGGGGTATCCATGGGGGCGTTCCTCCGGTCGGCCGGGCGAGGGTGCCGGGCCGACCCGGCGCACCGTTGGCGTCGAGTATCGCGGGTGTAAGCGCCGGTGAAGCGGAGTTCCGCCGCTTGACCGCGGCACGCCGTCCTGTCGGCCCGGGTCCGGCGGCCCGGCAGTACCGGTCCGGCGGCGTTACGCCCGGGCACCGTTGCCGCCGGCGGACGCCGGTGCGCGGGCGGTCGCGGACCGGTTTGCCGCGACCGGGCGAGCTTCTGCCGGGCCGTCAGCAGATACGGTACGACGACCGGTTGTGATCCACCGCCCGGCCACGTAGCGGACAGGATTTTCCTGAACGCTTCCCTCCGGGACGCGATTCAGGCCACAATCAATTGACCGTCAGTGAAACTCCCGCGCAACATTGCGGAAACCACTCCCCCAACGAGGGGTCGGCGAAGGATGGTTCTGTAAACGTTTACAGTTTGCCGTCGGACAACAAGGGGACGACTATGACGACTTCGGGCGGACCACCGACCGTGGAGACCATCGCCGCGCGAGCGGGGGTGTCCATCGCCTCGGTCTCGCGCGTTCTCAATGGTCACGGGGCTCGTCCCAACACCGTCCGGCGAGTTGAGCAGGCCGCAGCGGAACTGGGCTACGTGCCCAACGGTGTGGCCAGGTCCCTCAAGGGCGGCCGTACCCGGCAACTGACCTTCGCCATGCCGGATGTGGGCAATCCGGCCTATGTCTCGATGGTCCGGCAGATACAGGCGGTCACAAAGCCGCTGGGCTACCGGCTGCTGCTGCACTCCACCGACGCGGTCGCCGAGGACGAGCTGGACGTGGTGCGCAGCCTCGCCGACCGTACGAGCGACGGGCTGATCCTGTGCCCGATACGGGTGACCGACGCCCACTTGGAGGTGCTGGCGCGTGCCGCCCTCCCTGTGGTCGTCATCGGGTCGCTGCCCGACGCGACCGCCGTGGACAGCGTGCGGGCCGACTCGGTGTCGGGCACCGCCCTGGCGGTACGGCATCTGATGGAGTGCGGGCGGCGGCGGATCGCGTTCATCAACGGCCCGGCCGACACCGTGCCGGGCCGCAACCGCAGGATCGGTTACGAGACGGCGCTGCGCGAGGCGGGCATCACCCCCGACCCCGCGCTCACCGTCACCACCGACTTCGGCATCGAGGCCGGGGCGCGGGCGGCCCACCGGCTGCTGGACGCGCATCCGGGCACCGACAGCGTCTTCTGCGCCAACGACCAGCTCGCGCTCGGCGCCGCCCATGCCGCGCACGACCGCGACCTGCGGATACCCGACGACCTCGCGGTGGTGGGGATGGACGACAGCGAGCTGGCCAGGGCGGGTTACCCGGCACTGACCAGCGTGGACCTCGGCTCCGCCGAACGCGGGCGGCTCGCCGCCGAGATGCTGGTGGCCCGCCTCGAGGGCGGCGGCCACGAGGTGCGCTGCGAGACGGTCGCGCCCCGCCTGGTGGTCCGCGAGTCCACCACCGGCACGCGGGCCGCGACCGGTACGCGTACCGCCGCGGGACAGGCTCGGGCCGGCGCCGGTACCATGGCGGTGAGCGCGTCATGAGCACCGCGACGGCCACCCAGCCGCGGCCCGGCGCCGGCACTCCCCCGCCGCGTACGGCGGCCGCCCGCCGCCGGATGCTGGGCCTGGACCGGGACGCCTGGTTCCTGCTGCTGCCCGCGCTGATACCGGTGCTGGTGCTGAGCGTCGGACCGCTGGTGTACGGGATGGCGCTGGCCTTCACCGACGCCCAGTCCGGCGTCACGCGGTCCACGTCCTTCACCGGCGTGCGCAATTTCGCGGATCTGCGGCTCGACTCGCTGTTCTGGGACTCGTTCAGGATCGGCCTGATCTGGGCGGTCTGCGTCACCGCGATCCAGCTGCTGCTGGCGCTCGGCCTGGCCCTGCTGCTCAACCAGAACCTGCGCTTCCGCTGGCTGGCGCGCACCCTGGCGCTGGTGCCGTGGGCGATGCCGGAGGTCGTGGTCGGCATCATGTGGCGGCTGGTCTACAACCCGGACGCGGGCGTCCTCAACAACACGCTGCGCCAACTGCATCTGACGTCGGGCCACACCGACTGGCTGTCCAGCCTGTCGCTCGCGCTGCCCGCGGTCATCGTGGTCGGCGTATGGGCGGGCATGCCGCAGACCACGGTGGTGCTGCTGGCCGGCCTGCAGAACGTACCGGTGGAACTGCACGAGGCGGCCGCTGTCGACGGGGCCGGGCTCTGGCGCCGCTTCACCACCGTGACGTGGCCGACCCTCAAACCGGTGGTGCTGTCCATCACCGCGCTGAACTTCATCTGGAATTTCAACTCCTTCGGCCTGGTCTTCGTGCTGACCAACGGCGGCCCCGGCGGCAAGACCCGGCTGCCGATGCTCTTCGCCTACGAAGAGGCCTTCCGCTACGGGCAGTTCGGCTACGCGGCGGCCATGGGCCTGGTGATGATCGCGGTGATCGCCGTGCTGCTGACCGTCTTCCTGCGCAACCGTCTCAAGGAGGCCGACCAGTGAGCGCCGCCGTCCCCGCACCCGAACAGGCCGCCGAGCAGCCCGCCTCCCGCCCGCTGCCCCGGCCCAGCCGCCGCGATGCGCGCCGCCGCGCGGGCAGGACCGGGCAGTACGCGGCGCTGCTGTGCTATCTGGTCTTCCTGGCCTTCCCACTGCTGTGGCTGGTGTCCACCGCCTTCAAATCGCCCCGGGAACTGGGCTCGGTCAACCCGGCCTGGCTGCCCAGGCATCCGACGCTGGGCAATTTCCGCGCCGCGCTCGACGAGCAGCCGCTGCTGCACGCGGCGCTCAACAGCCTGCTGGTGGCGGGCGCAGCCGCGCTGGTCTCGGTGGCGGTCGCGGTGCCCGCCGCGTACGCGATGGTGCGCTTCAAGGGCGCGGTCAGCCGGGCCGGCACCGGGTGGATCCTGGTGAGCCAGATGTTCCCGCTGGTGCTGATCATCATCCCGTTGTTCATGGTGCTGAAAAATCTGCACCTGATCGATTCCAGGGCCGGCCTGGTCGTCGTTTACGTGGTGTGGACGCTGCCCTTCGTGCTGTGGATGCTGCAGAGCTACGTCAAAGCGGTGCCGGTGTCGCTGGAGGAGGCCGCGGCGATCGACGGCTGCAGCCGGCTGCGGACGCTGCGCAGCGTGGTCCTTCCGCTGCTGACACCCGGGCTGGTCGCGACGCTGATGTTCGCCTTCGTGACCTCCTGGAACGAGTTCTTCTTCGCCCTGGTCCTGCTCAAGTCGCCGGAGAAGCAGACGATGTCCGTGATCCTCACCCACTTCACCGGTGCCGAGGGCGCCGCGGACCTCGGCCCGCTGGCCGCCGCGTCGGTGCTCGCCACCATTCCCAGCCTGGTCTTCTTCGCGCTGCTGCAAAAGCGCCTGGTCGGCGGCATGCTGTCCGGGGCGGTGAAAGGCTGATGCGCCGACGCAGCCTGCTCACCGGCGCCGCGGCCACCGCCGCGGCCGCCGGCTCCGCCGCCGTAGTGTCCGGCTGCGGTTCGTCGGCCGGGGCGGGCGTGCCCACCCTGGACTTCCTGTCACTGGCCTGGCAGGAGGAGTCGGTCAAGACCAACAAGGCGCTGGTGGCCCAGTGGAACGACCAGCACCCCGAGGTGCAGGTCCGCTATGTGCAGGGCAGTTGGGACGACGTCCACGACCAGCTGCTCACCTCCTTCGAGGGCGGAACCGCGCCCGACATCATCCACGACGAGGGCAACGACCTCACCGACTTCGGGTCCGGCGGCTACCTCGCCGACCTGACACCCCTGCTGCCCGCGGCCACGCGCGGCCGTATCCCGTCCGCGGTCTGGGACATGGCCCGCTCCGGCGGCGGGCTCTACGGGGTGCCGTTCCTCCAGGAGCCGCGGGTCCTGATCGCCAACCGCACCCTGCTGGCCAAGGCGGGCATCGGCCTGCCGGACGCCGCGAAACCCTGGACCTGGCAGGAGTTCGAGGACATCGCCAAGGAGCTGTCGCACACGGGCGGCGGCTCGGCCGAGCGCTACGGCATCGCCTGGCCGATGGGTTCACCGGTCAGCGTGACGCTGAATCTGGCGCTGACCACCGGCGGCCGGATCCTCTACCGCAAGGACGACGGGCGTACCGAAGTGCGCCTGGACCAGGCCGATTCGGCCTTCGCGGAGCTGGTACGCCGCCAGGTCGGCACCGACAGGTCGGCGCCCGCCACCGCGCTGGGCATGAGCGGCGGCGACGCGCTGCCCGGCTTCTTCGCCGGGCGTTACGCGATGCTGCCGCTCAACCTGTCCTACCGGCAGCAGATACAGCAGCAGGCGCCGGCCCACTTCGACTGGGTCACCCTGCCGCTGCCGGTCGGCGCCGGCGCCCCGGACGGCGGGCGCGCCCAGGGCGTCAGCCCGCAGACGCTGTCGGTGTCCAAGGACTGCGGGCACAAGGCGTCGGCGGCGGCCTTCATCGACTTCATGACGCGGACCGACCATCTGGTGGAACTGGCCAGGGGCGACTGGATGGCCCCGACCGGCACCGACGCCCTGCACGACCCGTCGATCACCACGGACAAGCTCGGCTGGAACACCGGGATGTCGGTGGCCGCGCACCTGGTGGCGTCCCCGGCGCTGGGCCGGCGCGGCTATCCCGAGTGGTCGGACAAGGTCGCCACCCCGGCGCTCCAGCAGTTCTTCAGCGGCGGCATAGGCCTCGACACGCTGCGCAAGAAGCTGGTGCGCGACGGCAACCGGGTCTTCGACCGCTACCGCACCTGACGCCGCGCCGCCGACCGCGCACCCCGCCGCCGTACCCGCCATGACGACAAGGAGCAACGGACATGCCCGGAGCCGCGTTACGTCCGCCGCCGCGACCGCCGCCGACCGGGGCGCAGGAGCACGGCGGACGCACGCACCACACAGCATGACTCACCAGGAAATGGCACGGCATGAGCACAACTCCCGCCCTACCCGACACCTCCGGCCCGTATCTGACCCCGTCCCCCCACGC
>NZ_JAJSYW010000204.1:0-12370 GCF_036815005.1 Streptomyces sp. IBSBF 2435
GCGGGGAAGCCGTAGGCGGGGGTGGCCTGCGCTGCCGCCGCGAGCATCCGGTCGAAGGCCTCGGCGTCGGGCCGCGCCGCGGGGTCCTTGGCGAGGACCGCCGACAGCGCGGGGCCCAGCGCGCCCGCGCGCACCGGTGGCGGCAGCGGCTCGTCCAGGACGGCGGCGAGCGTCGCCAGCGAGGTGCCCCGGCGCAGCGGGTGGGTGCCCTCGACCGCCACGTAGAGCATCATGCCCAGGGACCACAGGTCGGAGGAGGGGTTGCCCTCCACCCCGCGGATCCGCTCGGGCGCGATGTACTCGGGCGAGCCGATCAGCGCGCCGGTCGCGGTGAGCGCGGTGGCGCCGTGCACGGCCGCGATGCCGAAGTCGGTGAGTACCGGTGTGCCGTCCGGCCGCAGCAGCACATTGCCGGGCTTGACGTCCCGGTGCTGGACGCCCGCCTCGTGCGCGGCCCGCAGCGCGCCGAGCACCCCGCGGCCGACCCGGGCCGCCTCGGGCACCGGCAGCGGCCCCCGGTTCAGCCGGTCGGCGAGGCTGCCGCCGCGTACCAGCTCCATCACCAGCCAGGGATAGGCGTGCTCGGGGCTGTCCACGATGTGGTGGATGATCACCACGTTGGGGTGCTGGAGCCGGGCCAGCGCCTTGGCCTCGCGCAGCACCCGGTCGCGCATCAGCCGCGTGCCGTCCGGATCGGCCTCGGCCATGGCGGCGTCGGGCGGCCGTACCTCCTTCAGCGCGACCTCGCGGTCCAGCGCCGTGTCGCGGGCCCGCCAGACCAGGCCCATGCCGCCGCCACCGAGCCGGTCCAGCAGTTCGAACCGGCCGTCTACGAGCCGTATCCGCGGCCCCCCAGGATTCATGCCCGTCATCGTAGAAGACCCGGCGGGGTGCCCCGCCGCACTCCGGCGGGCGGGGTCGTCACGGCCGTGCGCGGCCCATGGGGCGGTTGGCCTCCCGCTCGCGGGGAGTGACACACTGTGCCGAGTCGTACGGTCGGGGTCGGGCGAGGAGGGCTGTGTGAGGATCACCCGCAGCGTGGCGAGCCTCTCCCAGGTCGAGGTCGGTGACCATGTGTGCTGGGCGGTGCCGCCGCAGGACGACTTCAAGCGGACCGCCCGGGGATACCTCTCGGACGGCACCGACCTCGGCGACAAGATCATGGTCGTCGGATCGCGGTCCCCGGTGTGGCCGGAGCTGGGTCCCGCACGGGGTCTGCTGGTCGATCCCGGCTCCGCCCGCCCGGGCGTACGCTGGGACGCGGACGCATTGGTGTCCCTGGTGCGGCAGGAGGCCGAGACGGCCGGCCGACAGGGCTTTCGGGCGTTGCGGGTGTTGGCACACATGGACAGGATCTGGCCTTCGGGGATCACCCCGGAGCAGGTGGCGGACCAGGAGCTGCGGCTGGACGCCTTGATCGGCGGCAGCGCGGCGATGGTGGTGTGCGCGTATACGGCATCGGAGTTTGCGCCGGACGTACTGGAGCAGGCGGCGAGCGTGCATCCGCATTTCGTCGGACGGTCCTCCCTGATGCCCTCCTTCCGCATGTTCAGCGCCGCGGAGGACCGCTGGAATCTGAGCGGTGTGGTGGACGCGGACGGCGCCGGGGCCTTCCTGACCGCGGTGACCGGGCTGCTGCGGACCACCCCGACGCTGCGGCTGTGCTGCGACGGACTGGAGCTGATGGACGCGGTGGGCATGCAGATGCTGGCCAAGGCCGCCGGCGTTTTCCCCGGCCGCAGGATCCTCCTGGAGCGCGCCAATTCCACCGTGCGACGGTGCTGGACACTGCTCGGTTACGACGACCCCTCCGTCCCTGCGGAGCTGGTGCCATGACCCCGCAGGCCACGGCCGGCGCGCCCGGAATCGCCGGGGCGCCCGCCTTCCGGCACGAGCTGTACCCCTACGAGGGCGACGCCTCCTTCCTCCAGGGCGCCCTGTCCTTCATCGAGGACGCGCTGGCCGCTGACGAGACGGTGCTCGTCGCGGTCGGGGAGGACAAGCAGGACATGCTGCGCGAGGCGCTGGACGCGACCGGGACGGACCGGCAGGTGTCGTTCGTGGACACCGGCGCGCTGGGCCGCAATCCCGGGCGGCTGATCCCGGCCTGGCAGGACTGGATCGCCAAGACCGCGGGCGGCGGCCTGCCGGTGCGCGGCATCAGCGAGAGCCCGTGGGGCACGGCCACTCCCGCCGAGCGCGGCGAGCTGCGCTACCACGAGTGGCTGCTGAACCTCACCTTCGCCAACTCCCCCGCCTGGTGGCTGCTGTGTCCGTACGACGTCACCACCGTGGAGCCGGCCGCGCTGGAGTCCGCGCGCCGGTGCCACCCGTACCGGCTCACCGACGCCCTGCACGGCGACAACCCGGACTTCGCCGACCAGCCGTTCAGCTTCGAGGAACTGTCCGCCGCCTGCGACCCCCAGCAGACCCTGGTCTACGGCGCGGGCGCGCTCGCGGCGGTCCGTGCCGCGGTGACCGCGTGCGCCACGCAGCACGGGCTGCAGGGCGCGCGGCTGAAGGAACTGCTGGTGGCCGCGACGGAGGTGGCCGCCAACAGCGTCCGGCACGGCGGCGGCTCGGGCCGCCTGCGGATCTGGGTCGATGGCGACGTCCTCATCTGCGAATTCCACGACTCCGGGCACATCCGCGACCCGCTGGCGGGCCGCTCGCGCCCGACGCCCGACCAGTTCGGCGGCCGGGGGCTGTGGCTGGTCCACCAGTTGTGCGACCTGGTGCAGATCCGCTCCACCGCCGAGAGCGGCACCACGGTACGGCTGAGCACCGCGCTGCGCTGACCGGCCCGCGGGGCGCCGCCGCCAGGCTCATCGGCCCGTGGGCCGCCGCCGGCGGGACGCGGGTGCGTCCGTGCCGGCGGCGGAGGCGGTCGGGCAGCCGGTGACCGGCGGCGCGTCCCCGGCGCTCAGCGCGCGGCGTCCGCCGCCGGGCGCGGCGCCGGGATGGAGCCGGTCCCCGCCGGTTCAGGCGCGGGCGGTGCGACCAGGTCCAGCACGGCGTCCAGCCCCTGGTCGCGGTGGGCGCGGCGCTGCCGGGCGGCGCCGGTGCCGTCGGTCAGCAGGCGGTCGAGGCCGGCTTGGACCCGGTCGAGATCGCCCATCTCCCGCAGGCTCGGCGCGCAGTGGCCGAGGAGCGCTTCCACGACCTGGGCGGCCGGGGCCGGCGTGCCGTGGCGCACGTCGACGAGGTCGGCGCCGAGCCCGTACCGGGCCGCGTGCCAGCCCGCCGCGTGCAGGATGCTGCCTGGCGGGTCGAGCGCCTTCCTTCCGCGCCGGGTCTCGCGCAGCGCCGTGGCCACGAGCCCGCGGGCGAGGCCGGCGAGGGTGACGGCGCTGTCCACATCCACCTGGACGTCGGGGGCCCGGATCTCCAGCGTCGGATACGTCTCGGACAGCCGGGCGTGCCAGTAGAGCTGGCGGCGGTCGGGGATCACACCGGTGGCCAGCAGCGCCGCCACGCGTTCCTCGTAACCGGCCGCGTCGCTGATGAAGGGGGGTGTACCGCTGACCGGCCAGCGCCCGAAGACCACCGTGCGCCAGCTGGCGAAGCCCGTGTCGCGGCCCTCCCAGAAGGGGGAGTTCGCGCCGAGCGCGACGAGGACCGGCAGCCAGGGCCGCAGCCTGCCGAGCGCCGCCGCGCCTGACGAGCGGTCGGGCACGGCCACATGGACGTGCATGCCGCAGATCAGCTGCTCGTCGACCAGTTGGGCGGCGTCGACGCGCATCTCCTCGTAGCGCCGCTCGGGAGTGACGGGCACGATGCCGCGGGCGGAGAGCGGTGCGGCGCCCGTCGCGGCGGGGCGGCAGCCGGTGCGTGCGGCCACACCGATCACGGTCTCCCGCAGTCGCCGCAGGTGGGCGGTGACCTCGTCCAGTCCCGTGCACACGGGCGTGGCGATCTCCACCTGAGCCTGGAGCAGTTCGCTGTCCACCTGGTGCGGGGCGAGTTCCGGGTCGTGGTCGGCGAGGGCCTGCACCCGGCCGGCCCGCGGGCAGGGGGCGCCGGTCTCGCTGTCCAGGAGCAGATATTCCTCTTCCACACCCAGGGTCGGGGTCGTTTCCATGGCGCCCGCCTGCCCCCGATCCTCCGGAACACCGCCAGGACGCGGCGGCTTGCGCCGAACGGGGCACGACCTGTTCAGCCGTCGCACCACGGGCACGCGGACAGAACCGCACCGGCCGGCAGCCCCGGCCGCCCGCACCCGCCCCGCGTGGAGGGGCGCGGGCCGGTACGCGTGGTGCGGTCCGGCGGCGCGGCGGCGCACCGCGCGGGCGCTCCTGCGTCCCGAGACGGGCTGCGTCAGGAGGCCCGAGCCCGCGGGGGCGCCCCAACTGTTAGCGTAAGAGGTGGTCAGGAAGCGGCCGTGCCCTTGTTGTGCACGAAGAACGGACCGCCGCTTTGCCCGCTGTGGACATCCTGGCCTACCGGGAGGAATCGCACGTCACCGTCGAGGTGAACGGCATCATCGACGCGATAGACCACGAGGCCGTCTCGTGTGCGCTGCGCTCGCATGTCGAGACGTGCGAGGAATCCGAGCTGGTCGTACGCCTGCACGATTCCATTGTCACCACCGCCGCGCTGCGCACCCTGTGCGAGACGTACGCGGCGGCCCGCGCCCGCGGCATCGCCCTGCGGGTCGTCGTCCCGCCGATAGCGGTCAGGATCTTCCACATGGCCGGCGTGGAATTCCTGCTCGCCCCTGAGGCATACCGCGGACGGTGACGCCGCAGGGAGCACGGGGCGGGCAGCCCGTGGCGCCCGGGAAACAGGCATAATGGCTTCGCTGAGGTCAGGAAGAGGCCTTCCCAAGGGATGTTCCTGCTTCCGTGGAGTTCTCCGTGCCCTCTGCCTGCCGCCGCGTCGGCCCGTCCGTGACCACACCGCCGGGCGACGCTGTCGGCCCGCGCCCCGCCCGCGTGCCGGATCGCCCGGCCCCCGTCCGGCCCGCCACCGCAGGCGAGCGGCCCCGGACCGTCCGGCGAGCGTACCGGTGCCTGGTGCGGCCCGGCCCCTCGCGCTGACGTCCCGGCGCTCTGCGTTCCCTTCCACCCGCGCGGGGATGCCCTACGCGTACGGCCCATGGCGGCGGCCACCCTCGCCGACCGACTGCCGCCTGTCCGCGCTTGCGCACCCCACCCCACTCAGATCGAGATGACCATGACAGACAGGTCAGAGTCCGCCGCGGTGGATCTGACCGCGTTGCTGCTGGAAACCGACACACTTGGAGCATTTCTGCAGACCCTCGCCAAGGCCGCGCTGCGGTACGCACCGGCAGCGCACGGGTGCGGTGTGACGCTGGAGCGGCAGGGCCGGCCGGTGACGGTGTCCAGCTCGGGAGAGGCGGCCACCCAGCTCGACGAGGCGCAGTACGGCCAGGACGACGGCCCGTGCCTCCAGGCGATGCGCACGGGCGAGACGGTCAGCGTGCCCGACACGCTGCGGGAGCAGCGCTGGGGCGGGTATCCGGCCTACGCCGCCGCCTGCGGGGCGCGCTCCTCGCTCTCGCTGCCGATCGCCCCGCACACCCACACCGCGGGTGCGCTGAACCTCTACGCGCCCCGGCCGCACGCGTTCGCCGACGCCGACATGACCGCGCTGCGGTCGCTGGCCTCCCAGGCGACGGGGGCCATCGCGCTGGCGCAGCGGATCGCCGACGCCGAGGAATTCGCGGCCGACATCCAGGCCGCCCTCCAGTCACGTACGGTCATCGACCAGGCGATCGGCATCATCATGGGCCAGCAGCGCTGCACCGCGGAGAAGGCCTTCGAGGTGCTGAGGACCGCCTCCCAGCACCGCAACGTCAAGCTCCGCGATCTGTGCGCGGAGCTGGTCACCAGCATCACCGGGCAGCCGGCGGCCGGCGACGCGATACAGCCGCGCCACTAGGACGGCGCCGCGCAGGCCGCAGCCCCCTGGCCTGCGCGCCGCGGCCCGGGACCGGTGTCACACGCGGGGCCGCAGCGCCTGGTCGTGCCCGGGGTCGCCGTAGCGGGCGACCAGTTCCGCGCACACGTCGCGGAGCTTGACGTTGCGGTGCTGGGAGGCCGCGCGCAGCAGCTCGAACGCGCCGCCGGGGCCGCACCGCTGCTGCGCCATGAGCACCCCGATCGCCTGGTCGATGACCGTGCGTGACTGGAGGGCCGCCTGGAGGTCCGCGACGAGCTCCTGGGCGTCGGCGGTCCGCTGGGCCAGCGCGATGGCCCCTGTCGCCTGGGAGGCCAGCGACCGCAGCGCGGTCATGTCGGTGCCGGCGAACGCGTGCGGCCGGGGCGCGTAGAGGTTCAGCGCACCCGCCGTATGGGTGTGCGGGGCGATCGGCAGGGACTGGGACGAGTGCGTGCCCAGGGCCGCCGCGTAGGCCGGATAGGCGCCCCACCGCCGCTCGGCCAGCATGTCGGCCACCGCGACCTCCTCGCCGGTGCGCAGCGCCTGCAGGCACGGACCGTCGTCGAGCGCGTACTGCCTCTCGTCCAGCCGCGGCGCGGTGTCGCCCACGCTGGTGACCGTCATCGGGCGGCGCTGGCGCTCCAGCGTGATGCCGCAGCCGTCGCTCTCCGGCGCGAGGCCGACGGCCGTCTCGGCCAGCGCGGTCAGGAAGCCCTCCAGACTCTGCGTGGTCAGCAGCAGGGCCGTGACATCGGGGATGTGGCGCCCGTCCGACGTGTCCATGATCGTCTCCTCTCGGCGGCCCACCGGCCCGCCGCTCACGTCGGCATCTGCCCCTGGAGACCGCGGGCACCCGACCCGGAGGGCTACGACCAGCCGGGCGGCCACCCCGTCCCGAACGGGACGGCAGGGTGCGGCCCACCCGCTTCCAGCGTCTGCCCTCCCGGCCGCCGGCGGCAAGTCCCGGCCGCGCGCGTCACGCCGGCTCCCGCGCCACCGGTGTCACCACCGTCCCGCCCGGACCGGGGTATGTCATCAACTCACCAGCTGTGCGTAAACCGTTGACAAAGGCGATACATGATTGGAACCTTTGACTCGCAAAAACCCGGCCAAGACATCCACATTTATTTGCTGCTGTTTGCAAGTTCGTGGCAGGAGCTGCCGTCCTGCCACGCCCAGTGCTGCGCGAACCGCTGCCGATGCGGCCCGGGGTCCTCCCCCCACCCGCTCTCTCGTTCCGGACAGAACAGAGGAGAACATGAAACGCAAGCAGCTCAGACGCCTGGTCACCGGCGTCCTGTCGGTCGGCCTGATCGCCCTCGGCCTCTCCCCCCTCGCCGCCTCCGCCGGGGCCGCCGACCGTCCCGACCTGGCGCTGGGCAAGGCCGCCTCGGCCGGCGGTTCCACCGGGGGCTACCCCGCCGCCAACGTCACCGACGGGAACCAGGGTTCGTACTGGGAAGGACCGACGAACGTCTTCCCGCAGGGACTCCAGGTGGACCTCGGGCACAGTGCCGCCGTCGACCAGGTGGTGCTCAAGCTGCCGGCCTCGTGGGAGGCGCGGTCCGAGACGCTCAGCGTGCAGGGCAGCGCGGACGGGACCACGTTCAGCACGCTGGCCGCCTCGCAGGCACGGGCGTTCGCGCCGGGATCGGCCAACACCGTGACCATCAACTTCACCGCTGCCAGCGCCCGTTACCTGAAGCTGAACATCACCGGCAACACCGGCTGGCCCGCGGCCCAGCTCTCGGAGTTCGAGATCTACGGCACGGACACCACCGACCCCGGCGGCGGCCCCAGTGACCCGGGCGACGGGAACGGCACCGACCTCGCGCGCGGCAAGCCGATCGAGGCGTCCTCCACCACCCAGTCCTTCGTCGCGGCCAACGCCAACGACGGGCAGGCCGCCACCTACTGGGAGTCCAACGGCTTCCCGTCGACCCTGACCGCGAAGCTCGGCGCCGACGCCGACCTCACCTCCGTCGTGGTCAAGCTCAACCCCGACGGCGCCTGGGGCACCCGGACGCAGAAGATCCAGGTCCTCGGCCGGGGCCAGGCCGGCGGCAGCTTCACCTCGTTGTCAGCCGCGGCCACCTACACCTTCAGCCCGTCCGGCAACCAGAACTCGGTGCGCATCCCGGTCAGCGGCCGGGCCGCCGACGTGCAGCTGGCGATCACCAGCAACTCCGGCGCGCCCGGCGCCCAGGTCGCCGAGTTCCAGGCCATCGGGATACCGGCGCCCAACCCGGACCTGACCGTCACCGCGCTGTCCTGGACCCCCACCGCTCCGGTGGAAACCGACACCACCACGGTGAGCGCGACCGTACGCAACATCGGCTCGGCGGCCTCCGCCGCCACCACGGTGAATGTCAGCGTGGGCGGTGTCGTCGCGGGCACCGCCACGGTCGGCGCCCTGGCGGCGGGAGCCTCCACCACGGTCTCGGTCGCCGTCGGCAAGCGGGCGGTGGGCAGTTACACCGTCACGGCCGCGGTGGACCCGTCCGACACGATCATCGAGCAGAACAACGCCAACAACAGCCTGACCGCGCCCACCCAGCTGGTGGTCGCCCAGAGCCCCGGGCCGGACCTCCAGGTGCTCGGCATCACCTCCAGCCCGTCGAACCCGGCGGTCGGCGCGGCGGTCTCCTTCACCGTCTCGGTGCACAACCGCGGTACCACGGCCTCCGGCGCCACCACGGTGACCCGGCTGACGGTGGCCGGCACCACGCTGAACACCAACACGCCGTCGATCGCGGCCGGCGCGACGACGACCGTGAACGTCACCGGCACCTGGACCGCCACCAGCGGCGGCGCCACCATCGTGGCCACGGCCGACGCGACCGGCGTCGTCGCCGAGACCAACGAGAGCAACAACATCTTCTCGCAGGCGATCGTCGTCGGCCGCGGGGCGGCCGTGCCGTTCACCGAGTACGAGGCAGAGGCCGGCACTTACCAGGGCACGCTGCTGACCACCGACCAGGTGCGCACCTTCGGCCACACCGACTTCGCCACCGAGTCCTCGGGCCGCAAGTCGGTGCGGCTGGACTCCACCGGCCAGTACGTGCAGTTCACCTCGACCACCCCGACCAACTCCCTCGTGGTGCGCAACTCCATCCCCGACGCGGCGGCCGGCGGCGGCATCGACGCCACCATCAGCCTCTACGTCAACAACAGCTTCGTGCGCAAGCTCACCCTCTCCTCGAAGCACAGCTGGCTGTACGGCAACACCGACGGCCCCGAGTCGCTGACCAACACCCCGCAGACCGACGCCCGTCGGCTGTTCGACGAGTCCAACGCGCTGCTGACCCAGACCTATCCGGCGGGCACCACCTTCCGGCTGCAGCGCGACGCCACCGACACCGCGTCGTTCTACATCATCGACCTGGTCGACCTGGAGCAGGTGGCCCCGCCGGCCGCCAAGCCGGCCGAGTGCACCTCGATCACCGAGTACGGCGCGGTGCCGGACGACGGGATCGACGACACGGCCGCCATCCAGCGCGCGGTGACCGCCGACCAGAACGGCACCATCACCTGCGTGTGGATCCCGCCGGGCCAGTGGCGGCAGGAGCAGAAGATCCTGACCGACGACCCGCTGAACCGGGGCCAGTACAACCAGGTGGGCATCAGCAACGTCACGATCCGCGGCGCGGGCATGTGGTACTCCCAGCTGTACACCCTGACCGAGCCGCAGGACGCGGGCGGCATCAACCACCCGCACGAGGGCAACTTCGGCTTCGACATCGACAACAACACGCAGATCTCCGACATCGCCATCTTCGGCTCCGGCCGGATCCGCGGCGGTGACGGCAACGACGAGGGCGGTGTGGGCCTCAACGGCCGGTTCGGCCGCGACACCAAGATCAGCAACGTGTGGATCGAGCACGCCAACGTGGGCGTCTGGGTCGGCCGCGACTACGACAACATCCCCGACCTGTGGGGTCCGGCGGACGGGCTCCAGTTCAGCGGCATGCGTATCCGCGACACCTACGCCGACGGCATCAACTTCACCAACGGCACCCGTAATTCGCGGGTCTTCAACTCCTCCTTCCGCACCACGGGCGACGACTCGCTGGCGGTCTGGGCGAGCCGGTACGTGAAGGACCCCTCGGTCGACATCGCGCACGACAACCACTTCGTCAACAACACCATCCAGCTGCCGTGGCGGGCCAACGGCATCGCGATCTACGGCGGTTACGGCAACAGCGTCGAGAACAACCTGGTCTACGACACGATGAACTACCCGGGCATCATGCTGGCGACCGACCACGACCCGCTGCCCTTCTCCGGGCAGACGCTGGTCGCCAACAACGCCCTCTACCGGACGGGCGGCGCCTTCTGGGGCGAGGCCCAGAAGTTCGGCGCCATCACGCTGTTCGGGTCGAGCCGCGACATCACCGGTGTCACCATCAAGGACACCGACATCTACGACTCGACCTACGACGGCATCCAGTTCAAGAACGGCGGCGGCAGCATGCCGGGCGTCGTGATCAGCAACGTGAAGATCGACAAGTCCAACAACGGCGCCGGCATCAGGGCCCAGGGCGGTGCCCGCGGCAGCGCGACGCTGACGAACGTGACCATCACCAACTCGGCCGAGGGCAGCATCCTGATCGAACCCGGCTCGCAGTTCACGGTCACGGGAGGCGCCAGCTCCTGATATCCGCCAGGACCGCTGAGCGGCGGCAGGCCTGATTCCGCCGCGGGGCCCCGGACTTCGGTCCGGGGCCCCAAGCGGCCATCGGCGGTTCACCTTCGCGTCGCCCTCCGGTCGCCGGACGCTGCGAGATTGCGCCGCATGGACACACCTCACACGGGTATAGACGCCAGGCTCGCGGCGAAGATGAGCATGGCAGAGCAGCACGAGTATCTGCGGTCCAAGGTGACGCGCCGGCGCGTGGTGCTCGGCGGGATCGCCACCGCGGGCACGGTCGCCGCGTCCGGGCTGGTCGGCGGGGTCGCGCAGGCGCAGACCCCCGGCCTGCTCACCCGGCCGGCCACCGGCCACCACGTCGACGGTGCGCTGGTCGCCCCCTTCGGGCGGCACCTGCAGTTCGGGGCCGACCCCAGGACGCAGTTCACCATCTCCTGGCAGGTGCCGCTGGCGGTGCGCAAGCCGTTCGTGCGGATCGGCCTGCAGCCCTGGTCGCTCAGCCACAAGATCGAGGCCGAGGTCCGGGACCTGCACACCCCGCAGCTGCTGAACAGCAAGCTGCCGCCGGTCGACCAGTTCTACCTGCACGCGCGGATCGGCGGCCTGCGTCCCGGCACCACCTACTACTACGGTGTCGGCCACGACGGCTTCGACCCGGCGACCTCGGCGGCCTTCGCCACGATCGGCTCGTTCACCACCGCGCCCGCACGCGGTGAGCGCTTCACCTTCACCGCCTTCGGCGACCAGGGCGTCAGCTACCACGCCCTGGCCAACGACTCCCTGATCCTGGCCCAGAACCCGGCCTTCCACCTGCACGCGGGCGACATCTGCTACGCGGACCCGGACGGTTCGGGCCAGCAGAGCGACGGGGCCGACTACGACGCGCGCACCTGGGACTCCTTCCTGGCGCAGACCGAGTCGGTGTCGGCCCGGGTGCCGTGGATGGTCACCACCGGCAACCACGACATGGAGGCCTGGTACTCGCCGAACGGCTACGGCGGCCAGGAGGCCCGCTGGACGCTGCCCGGGAACGGCCACGACCCGAAGAACCAGCCGGGCGCGTACTCCTTCGTCTACGGCAACACCGCGGTGGTCGCGCTCGACGCGAACGACGTGTCGTACGAGATTCCCGCCAACTACGGGATCACCGGCGGCAAGCAGACCGCGTGGCTCGACCGCACCCTGGCCGGCTACCGCGGCCGGCGCGACATCGACTTCCTGGTGGTCTTCTTCCACCACTGCGCCTACTCCACCACCAACTCGCACGCCTCCGACGGCGGTGTGCAGGCCGAGTGGGTGCCGGTCTTCGAGAAGCACCAGGTCGACCTGGTGATCAACGGCCACAACCACGTCTACGAGCGGACCGACGCGATCCGCAAGGGCGCGGTCTCGCACGCGGTGCCGATCGGCGGGACGACGCGTCCCGCCACCGACGGCACGGTCTACATCACCGCGGGCGGCGCGGGCCGCAGCCTGTACGACTTCCCGGCCCCCGACAGCTACGAGGGCAGCGAGCACCCGGTGGACACGGTGACCACCTGGCACTCGGCCAAGGGCGGTGCCCACGTCGTGGACACCGTGCACTGGTCGCGGGTCCGCTACACCGGCTACTCGTTCGTCTCGGTGGACGTCGAACCGGCCCGCTCGGGCCGCGAGTCGACGCTGACGGTCTCGGCGATCGCCGAGACGGGCAAGCGCATCGACCACTTCACCGTCGCGCGCCGCGCCAAGTAAGCCCCCCTGGGGGGGGGGGGGGGGGGGGGGGGGGGGGGGGGGGGGGGGGGGGGGGGGGGGGGGGGGGGGGGGGGGGGGGGG
>NZ_JAJSYW010000205.1:0-327 GCF_036815005.1 Streptomyces sp. IBSBF 2435
CGCCGCCCCAGCAGCCCCCGCCGCCCGCAGCCGATGAGGCCCCGGGCGCTGACCCGCAGGCGCTCGTGTGGTCTTCGGCTGAGCCCCCGGCAGCTTCCGGTGACGCTCCGGCGTCCGCGTACGGAGCCCAGGCCGAGCCCGGCGGGCAACCCGAAGAGCCGCGCGCTGCCGTAGACGATCCGGAGCCGGCTCCCGAGGCCGAAAGCAGCGCCGCCGGGGCGTACGGAATCCTGCTCGACACACCTCTCTCCGGCGCGGACATTCCCGAGCGCCCGCCGGTCGAGCAGGCGCCTGACGCTGGCGAGCCGTACGACTGGCAGGCCGATC
>NZ_JAJSYW010000205.1:427-22460 GCF_036815005.1 Streptomyces sp. IBSBF 2435
CGGCCGCGTCCGCGTGGCCTTTCGCTGAGTCCGGGCGGCAGCCCGCCGCCGGGGACCCCGAGCAGCCGCCGGTCGAGCAGGCGCCTGACGCTGGCGAGCCGTACGACTGGCAGGCCGATCCGGCTGGCGTTGCCCCGTCGCCTTTGGGGCCCGCAGCTGATGACGTCCCGGCCGCGTCCGCGTGGCCTTTCGCTGAGTCCGGGCGGCAGCCCGCCGCCGGGGAACCCGAGCAGCCGCCGGACCGCGCGAGCGGTGTCGTCGGGCCGTATGGCGGGCAGGGCGACGACCGGACTCCGCGTGTGCCGCCGGCGCTGCGGCCGGCGGTCGACGGGCTCGGTGTCCGGCCGGTCGCGGGTCAGGCGGCCGACCCGCAGTTGCCCGCTGTGCGCAATCCTGTGCAGTTGCCCGCCCAGCGGACCGTGTTCGGGGAAGGCGGCGTGCGGTGGGCGCCGGAGTTGCCGCCCGGGTGGGTGGCGGCTGCCGCCGAGGGGGAGCCGGCGGCTGAAGTGGTCGGAGGCGGGCCGCCCACGTACGCGCCCGAGCCGACCGCCTGGCCGGAGGCCGATCCTGACCGGCTCGACGGATTGGTGGCCGACACCGTGCTCGACGGGGCGCAGTACGGCGGCCTCACCGTGCGTACGGTCAGCGTGCGCGGCGATTCCGCGCGTTTCCGCGGGCAGCCGCGCAGGGACGCCTTGCTCACCGCCCGCTTCGGCACGGGCGACGACGCGCTGCTGATGGTCGCGATGGCCAGCGGCGCCCGCGCCGCCGACGACGCGCACCGGGCCGCGCAGGACGCGGTGCAGTGGATCGCCGGGGCGGTGGGCCGCAGCAGGGAGCGGCTGGCCGGCGACCTGCGGGCGGCCCGGCGCGGCTCGCTGAAATCGGGGCTGCACCGGCTGACCGACCGCTGTTACGGGCGGCTGCGCGCCCGCGGCGAGGACCTCGGCCTCGACGAGGGCACGTACACGGCGTCGCTGCGCTGTCTGCTGCTGCCGGCGGACCCGGCGTGCCCGGTCCGGCTGTTCTTCGGGGTCGGCGACGGCGGCCTGTTCCGTATCAGGTCGGGTGCCTGGCAGGACCTCGACCCGGCTCCCCAGGGGGCGGACGTCCCGTTCCGCTTCCGGGCGACCGTCGCCCAGCCGGGCGACGCGCTGCTGATGTGCAGCGCGGGCCTCGCGGAGCCGCTGCGCGGCGAGCCGGCGCTCGCCACCCATCTGGCCGAGCGGTGGGGCGGCGGCCGGGTGCCGGGCCTGCCGGCGTATCTGGCCGACACGCAGACCCGGGTCAAGGGGTACGCCGACGACCGTACGGCGGTGACCGTCTGGGACGCCTGACACCGCCCGCGGCGGCCCCGCGCGGATGCGCCCGCGCGGGGACCGTGGCGAGATGGGTACATGGCGAAGCAGACCGTGGCCGAGCAGTTCATCGACATCCTGGTGCGCGCGGGCGTGCAGCGGCTCTACGGGGTGGTGGGCGACAGCCTCAACCCGGTGGTGGACGCCGTCCGCCGTAACCGCTCGCTCGAATGGGTGCACGTCAGGCACGAGGAGACCGCGGCCTTCGCGGCGGGCGCCGAGGCCCAGCTGACCGGGCGGCTCGCCGCCTGCGCCGGGTCGTGCGGCCCGGGCAACCTGCATCTGATCAACGGCCTGTTCGACGCGCACCGCTCGATGGCCCCGGTGCTGGCGCTGGCCTCGCACATCCCCAGCAGCGAGATCGGCACCAGCTACTTCCAGGAGACGCACCCCGACCGGCTGTTCACCGAGTGCAGCCACTACAGCGAGCTGATCTCCAACGCCGACCAGATGCCTAGGGTGCTCCAGACCGCGATCCAGCACGCGGTGGGCCGCGGCGGGGTGTCGGTGATCAGCCTGCCGGGCGACATCGCCGCGCACCCGGCGCCGCGGCGCAGCATCGAGCACGCGCTGGTCACCCGGCGGCCGGCGGTCCGCCCCGGTGACAGCGAGATCGACGCGCTGGCCCGGCTGGTGGACGGCGCCCGCCGGGTCACGCTGTTCTGCGGCAGCGGCACGGCCGGCGCGCACGACGAGGTGATGGCCTTCGCCGAGCGGATCAAGTCGCCGGTGGGGCACGCGCTGCGCGGCAAGGAGTGGATCCAGTTCGACAACCCCTACGACGTCGGCATGAGCGGGCTGCTGGGCTACGGGGCCGCGTACGAGGCGATGCACGAGTGCGACCTGCTGCTCCTGCTGGGCACCGACTTCCCCTACAACGCCTTCCTGCCCGACGACGTGACCATCGTCCAGGTCGATGTGCGGCCGGAACACCTGGGCCGCCGCTCGAAGCTGGACCTCGCGGTGTGGGGCGACGTCGGCGAGACGTTGCGCTGCCTGACACCGAAGGTGCGGGAGAAGTCCGACCGGCGCTTCCTGGACCGGATGCTCAAGAAGCACAGCGACGCGCTGGAGGGCGTGGTCAAGGCCTACACCCGCAAGGTCGACAAGCACCGGCCGATCCATCCGGAGTACGTGGCCTCCGTGCTGGACGAGGAGGCCGCGGACGACGCGATCTTCACCGTCGACACCGGCATGTGCAATGTGTGGGCGGCCCGCTATCTGACGCCCAACGGCAGGCGCCGGGTGATCGGTTCCTTCTCCCACGGCTCGATGGCCAACGCGCTGCCGCAGGCGATCGGCGCCCAGTTCCTCGACCGGCGGCGCCAGGTGGTGTCGATGTCGGGGGACGGCGGATTCACCATGCTGATGGGCGACTTCCTCACCCTGGTGCAGTACGACCTGCCGGTGAAGGTGGTGTTGTTCAACAACTCCTCGCTCGGCATGGTCGAGCTGGAGATGATGGTCGAGGGCCTGCCCGCGTACGGCACCGCCAACCACAACCCGGATTTCGCGGCGGTGGCCCGAGCGGCGGGCGCGTACGGGGTGCGGGTGGAGAAGCCCAAGGAGCTGCGCGCCGCGCTCAGGGACGCCTTCCGGCACAAGGGTCCCGCGCTGGTGGACGTGGTCACCGACCCGCACGCGCTGTCCCTCCCGCCGAAGATCACCGGCGAGCAGGTCGGCGGGTTCGCGCTGTCGGTCGGCAAGGTGGTGCTGGACGGCGGGGTCGGCCGGATGGTGCAGATGGCCCGCTCCAACCTGCGCAATGTGCCGCGCCCGTAGGGTCGTTCACGGGCGCGGCACACTGCGTGGTCGTGGCGGTCAGCCGGTGATCAGGTCGAACTCCTCCCAGGCGCCGATCGAGGCGCGGTTGGCGATCAGTGCCGCGGCGCCGGCGTTCTCGGCGGTCACGTAGTTGTTGTTGATCCGCGCCTTGAGGCTGACGCTGCCGTCACCGTTGTGGATCAGCTGGAACTGCTCCCAGGTGCCGACCGAGTCGACCTTGGCCAGCAGGGGCGCGGCGCCGGCGTTGTCGGCGGTGACGTACTTGTTGTTGGCGTGGGCGCGCAGCGCGATGTAGCCGCCGCCCTGGTCGATCTCGTCGAACTGCTCCCACGGGCCGATCGCGGTGCGGTTGGCGATCAGCGGCGCCGCGCCCGCGTTGTCCGCCGTCACGTAGTCGCCGTTGGCATGGGCGCGCAGCGAGATCACCGTGCCGTTGCCGGGGTTGGTGCCGCCGCCGTCAAGTCCGATCTGGACGTTGCCCAGGTGCCGGGCCGCGGTCGCGGGGGAGCCGCCGACCTGCGCGTACGGCAGCGAGGAGGTCGGCGTCGCGGTCCGCTCCACCAGGTAGGACTGCCCTGAGGAGACCGGGACGTTGATGGTGCCCGCGGTGGTTGACGACACCACGACCGCGCCGGACGAGCCGTTGACGACCTGGATCGCCTGGCCGGGCCAGGGGTTGCGCACGCGCATGGTCTGCGACGACCCGGCCTGGATGGCGACCGTGACCGGGGTGCCGCCCTGCACCTGCACATCGACCTTGGTGTTGCCCTGCACCGACACCGTGCCGCTGACGTCCCAGCCGGCCGGCCAGGCGGGCGCGATCCGCAGCAGCCCGTCGTAGTCCTGCACCAGCGCCTCGTTCAGCGCGGTGGCGACGCCGGAGATCTGCTCGATGTAGCCCTGGGTGCCGACGGTGTTGCCGAGGTCGGCCAGGCCGTTGATGTAGACCTGGTGCCCCTGGGTGATGGACACCAGCTTGGCCGCGACCTCACTGGCGAGCCCGAGCCTGGCCGCGTCGATCGCGTCCATGCTCCAGTCGTTGCCGCCGGTCACCGCCCGGTGGTTGTACGACCGCACCGCGAGGTCCTTGAGCGGCCCCGGGTCGTCGGTGACCAGGTTGTACGGCCAGACCGGTTCGAGGTCGATGTTCTCGCTGTTCCTGATCTGCGCGGTCGGCTGGTACGAGTACGCGATGATGTCGTTGTTCGACGCGTCTGCCGACGGGGCCAGCACCTGGGTGCGGCCGTAGTCCGTGCGGGCCCACGGCGGTATCTGGCCCTGCGCGGTGGTCAGCTGGGAGATCAGCGAGGTGTCTCCGGTGTTCAGCAGCTGGGCCGCCTTGATCACCACCGGGAAGAGCGCCGCGTCCGCCGCCAGGTCGGTGGTCGGGTCCTGCACCGCCCACTGCGTCTCGTGCGCGTTGGCGACCGCGTGCAGCTTCCCGTCGGAGCCGACCTTCTGGTAGGCGAGCAGGAAGACCGCGGACTCCTTCATCAGCGGGTAGTACGTGCGCAGGAAGTTGAGGTCGCCGGTGTCCTGGTACTGCTGCCACACGTACAGGCTGATCTCGGCGCCCGATGTGATGTCCAGCGCGTTCCAGTTCGGGCTGCCCGGCTGGCTGCAGGCCGCGTTCGCACCGGGGTTGGGGTCGCCGCCGTTGCCGTTGAAGCGCATGACCTCGGGCACGCAGGCGCCGGGCAGGCCGCTCATCTGCTGCTTGGTCCAGGTCTCGATGGCGGCCAGGTTGTTCTGGTAGAGATTGAAGATCGGGATGTTGAGCGCGAAGTTGCCCGACGACATGTTGGCCGAGATCTGGGTGCGCAGATTCCACAGCCAGGTCGCGGACGGCGTCCAGTTCTGGTGGTCCTGGCCGAAGTTGAACATGTCGGCGACGCCCGCCTGGCTGCCCGGGATGGTGCCGCGCATCGAGGCGGCCTCCATGAACAGGTAGATGGTGCGCAGCGTCTCCATGTACTGGGCCTGGCCGTCGGCCGAATTGGCCTCAAGAGTTCCGCTGTTCGCCCAGTAGTTGGCCCACCAGGACTGCTGCGAGCCCAGCAGCGCAGACTCTGCGGCGGTCGCGTCGGAGCCGAGCAGCCCCGAGGCGGTGGTTCCCGCGTTGCCGCCGGTCCAGACCGGGGCGCCGGTGATCACCCGGAAGGAGCCGTCGGTGTTCGGCGTGAAGTTGACCTTCACCTGGGTGCTGTTGACCACCTGGGCCGACACATTGCGGCCGCCCGCGGACAGCGCGGCGAGCGAACCGAAGGTGCGGCCCGAACTGCCGGCCTCCTGGTTGTCCACCCAGGTCTCGGCGAGGGTGCCGATCGAACCCGACGCGGCGGCCTGCGGGCTGCGGCCCGACCACAGGCTGACCGTGGCGGACTGCGCCGCGTCGGGGTCGGCGCCGGTCACGTCGACGATCAGCTCGTCCTTGGTGGCCGACACCCAGGCCTTGAGCGACATGCCGCCGCCGGTCTCGGTGAGCACCCCGGTGTAGAGGTCGAGGCTGCCCTTGAAGTCGGCGGCCCCGGTGAGCTTGGACAGGCCCGGAATCTGCACCTGGCCGGGCGACTTGCGGCCCGGCAGGGTGTCGGAGCGGTTGAGCTGTGCGGTGAAGCCGCCGGCGGCCCAGGCGGCGACCCCGAGCGAGCCGTTGCCGAGCGGCAGCGACTGGGCGGCCTGGTTGTTGGGCGCGCCCAGCACGATGTCGGAGCGGCGGACCACGTTGGGGGTGTCCACGTGGTAACTGCCGTTCTGCCACGCGGTGGTCGCGGTCGCCGCCGAAGCGGTCGGCGCGACGGCGGGTACCAGAAGGCCGGCCGCGAGCAGCGCGGTCACGGCCACGGCGGATGGTCGGATCATTCGGCGTCGGCCGAACGCGTAATGCTGTCGGTTCACGGGCGGTCCCTCCCGAGGCAACAGGACTTATGACACAGGCGCAACATCCGAGAAACACAGGGGATGAATGCGCCACACAGTGGCGGCAAGGGAGGGGCGTGTCAAGGCTTCGAGGCGTCATACATCGGACCTATCAACGCCTGCGCGGCAATCGGCCATTCACCGTGCCGCAACGCGCGACGGCCGCCGCGGTCGCCGGGCTTTTCCATAGGACTGGACCAGGTGGCGATGGGCATGCCTTACACACAGGAGCCATCGGTCCGGACCAGATCGGGGGAGCGTCACGGACACCACGGGGAATCGCTTACGGTACGCGGTAGGGCGCGCCGATCTGCGCGCCGTCGCGGACACCCGCAGACGGCTGCGGGACCAGCTGCGGCAGTGGGGTGTGGCGGCACTCGCCGACACGGCCGAACTGCTGGCCACCGAGATCGTCACCAACGCGCTCCAGCACACCGGCGGCGGAGCGGTGCTCACCGCGACCCTCTCGCCGGGCCCCGCGCGGCGGCTGCGGGTCGAGGTGCACGACTCGCTCGGCAGGCGTCCGCCGCCGCGCCCGCCGGGCGGCATACGGCCGTCCGACGACGCCACCTCGGGCCGCGGGCTGCTGCTCGTCGAGGCGCTCGCCGACACCTGGGGCATCCAGGCGCGCGGGGCCGGCAAGATCGTGTGGTTCGAACTCATCCCCAGGGCGTCCTGAACCGCGCAGACAGGGCGCCGAGCGCGCCCGCGGCGGCGGGATTCGCCGCCCGGACGCCCGGTAGAACGCAGCGAGCCGCGTACGGGCGACCTGTGCCCGTACGCGGCTCCCCGCGGCTGTGACCGGAAGCGGCGGTCAGCCGAACTGCCGCTCCATCTCCTCCAGTTTCCGCTCCAGCGAGTCCAGCCGGGGCAGCGTCATGGTGTCGTCCTCGGCCGTCAGGTCGACGGCCGCGGCGCCTGCGGGTTGCGCCGTCTCCTCGCGTACCGGCTGGAGGGCGGGCCGTGCGCGTACCGGAAGTTCCGCGGACGGGTGGTTCGCCCCCGCACCTATGGCAGGCTCCGATGCGGCCTGACCGCCGCCTGCCGCGCTCGCCGCGGGCAGCTCCACCTGCCGGCCGCCCCTGCCGCCGCGCGGCCAGGGCCTGTTCTGCCGGTTCAGCGCCTTGATCTTGGCCCGCTCCAGCCGCTGGTGGTCGCGCTGCCGCAGCACATTGTGCTCGCGCTGCCGCTTGTCCTCGCGGACCTCCTCGACCGCCTCGTCCAGCGTCCGCACGCCTTCCAGCAGCATCAGCGACCAGGCCGCGAAGGTCTCCCGCGGCGCCCGCAGCCAGCGCACCATCCGGATCTGCGGCAGCGGACGCGGCACCAGGCCCTGCTCGCGCAGCGCCGCCCGGCGGGTCTGCTTGAGCGCGCGGTCGAAGAGCACCGCGGCCGACAGCGACATCCCCGCGAAGAACTGCGGCGCGCCCGCGTGGTCCACCCCGCGCGGCGCGTGCACCCAGTTGAACCAGGCCGCGGCGCCGGCGAACAGCCACACCAGCATGCGTGAGCCGAGCGCCGCGTCACCGTGGCTGGCCTCCCGCACAGCCAGCACGGAGCAGAACATGGCCGCCCCGTCCAGGCCGAACGGCACCAGGTACTCCCAGCCGCCGGTCAGATTCAGATTCTCCCGGCCGAAGCCGACCAGGCCGTGGAAGGACAGCGCGGCGGCCACGGCGGCGCAGCAGAAGAGCAGCACGTACGACGCGCTGCCGTAGATCGCCTCCTTGCGGCGGCGGCGTTCCTCACTGCGCTCCCACGAGTCGGCCTGTGCGCCGCCGCTTTCTGCGACGCGCGTACGGCGGCTGCGGAACACGACGGCACAGGCCGCGAGCACGACCAGGCCGACGATGCCCGAGAGCACCCAGTCCAGCGATATGTCTCTCATGTGCGTTTCCTAGTGTCGCTTCCGTCGCGCTCAAGCCGCGGGACGGCTTACGGCCGACATCTTTGCGAAGAGCGCGGGTGAGTGCAGACGTTATGGCACAGAAGTCCGCCCCAAGGAGGGGTTTTGCTCGAACTCGCGTACCAGAACAACTGAGTTGTGCGAGATCGTAGCGTGACCGGTCAGGCGGCCGTCGCGCGGCGCCTGTTTCGGTCCGATTCCGCACCCCGCGGGCAGGACCCGCAGGCGTCATCCGGGCTGACGGTGTAGAACAGACAGCATGTCAGACGGTCGCGCGTGCAGTCGCTCTCCTGCGCGCCCGGCATGCCCGGGATCTGCGGGGTGCCGCGGAAATGTGCGCCGCCGACGTAAGGTGCCGTGCCGCCCGGGAGCAGCGCCGTCAGATCGGCCACCGCGCGCTCCTCGCGGTCCATCAAGCAGCCGATGTGCCACAGGCCTTCGGCGATCTCGTCGGTCGCCATGCCCCACAGCGCGCGCGGGCCGCGCCGCAGCCGGGGCCTGAACGCGTCGAGCACCGGCGTCAGATGCTCGGCCAGCGCCGCCCGCAGCTCGTCGCGCAGCGCCGCCTCCGTGGGCAGGACGCGGGCGCCGGGCAGCGCGGCGGCCGGGTCGTCCGGCAGGCAGCCGAAGGAGCGGGTGCGTACGGTCATCCGGCCGGACTCGCGGTGGAAGGACACATCGCCCACCGGCAGCCGCGGCACCCTGCGGTGCAGGAACCACGGCACCGTGAAGAGCAGGCACGCCGGCCAGGCGTAACGGTGCAGGCCGAGCGTCGCGGCGACATCAGGCCGCGGCGGGCTGCCGTACTCGCGGACGATCTGCTCCGCGTCCCACCCGATGAACGCGTCCAGCACCGCGCCGCCCGCCGCCAGCTGCTGCGAGCCGATCCAGCCCGGGTCGGACCGCGGTTCGCCCTCGGTCACCCGCAGGTCGGGGAGGACGGCCGCGAGGCGGGCGTACGCAGGGCTGGTCACGGGCATGCGGGAACCGTCCAGACGGGGCCGGGGATCGCCGGGCGAGGTAAGCCTTACCTTAGCGCGTACGGGCTGGGTTTAAGCTCACCTCAGTACGCCGGGCGGGTGACTTCCCGGACCGGGACGACCACCGACAAGGATGAAGCGGTGCAGCAGCCGAGGGAACCGGGCGCGACCGCGCACGCCGGGTGGGCGCCGCTGCCCGTCCCGCGCCGGATGCCGGAACGGCTCTCGGTACGCGACCAGGTGCTCGACGAGCTGCGGGACGCGCTGCTCGCCGGTGAACTGCCGCCTGGCTCCGTCCACTCCGCACCCGTGCTCGCCGCGCGCTACGGGGTCTCCGCCACGCCCGTGCGCGAGGCGATGCAGCTGCTCGCCCGGGAGGGCGCGGTGGAGGTGCTGCCCAACCGCGGCTTCCGGGTGGCCTGCCACACCGAGCGCGATCTCGCCCAGATCGCCGAGGTGCGGATGCTGGTCGAGATCCCCGTGGTGCTGGCGCTGGCCCGGACGTTGCCGGGGGCGCGGTGGGAGGCGCTGCGACCGCTCGCCGCCGCGACGGTGGCCGCTGCCGCGGCCGGGGAACGGGCCGGTTACGCGGAGGCCGACCGGGCGTTTCACCGGGCGGTGCTCGGGCTCGCGGGGAATCCCCACATGGCCGCTGTCGCGGACGATCTGCACCGGCGGGGGGGGGGGGGGGGGGGGGGGGGGGGGGGGGGGGGGGGGGGGGGGGNCCCCCCCCCCCCCCCCCCCCCCCCCCCCCCCCCCCCCCCCCCCCCCCCCCCCCCCCCCCCCCCGTGCTCGGTGGGCGGCCCACCCTCCTTGCGCATGCGGCGCAGCACGACGAGCTGCTCACCGCCCTCGCGGGCGGTGCCCCCGCGGAGCACCTGCTCCGCGACCACCTCGCCTCCACGCCCTGACCTGCGGTCCGCTCCTCGCCCCGTGCCTTTCCGCCCGCGCTGCGTGGGGGGCTTGTCGCGCAGTTCCCCGCGCCCCTGGGGTGGTCCTGCCGTCTTCACACGACGGTGCGTCCTGGCTTGTGGCGCAGTTCCCCGCGCCCCTGCGGGGGTGCCCCTTGCGGTGGCGTTGCTTCTTTCCCGCCGGCGTGGCTGAGTGCGCGGTTCCCCGCGCCCCTGGAAAAGCTCGCTTGCCCTCTGCGGCAGGGACGAGCCCCGTAGGGGCGCGGGAACCGCGCGACAGGCCCCCGCGCAGCCGCAGGCAAGAGCGCACCGCGAGGGGCGCTCGCCGTAGGGGGTGGGGCCGGCCACGAGGGGGGCGCGGGCAGGGGTGGAACGCGAGGACCGGCCCCCACAGGCTCCCCGCAGGGGCTATGTGCTGAGGAGCGCCGTCAGGCGAGCCGCTTCCGCGCGGAGGGGCGCCGCCTCGTCGTCGGGGGAGACGTCGGCCAGCGCGAGAAGAGCCGGCGCCGTGCCCACGAGGTGGCCGAGCGAGACCCGCAGCCGCAGCGACTCCGCGAAGCCGTGCCTGGCCTCGGCGAGATCGCCGTCGGCGGCGGCGAGCCCGGCCAGGTGCCGCCACGTGAAGGACGTGAGGAAGGCGTCGCCATGTGCCACGGCACCGGCGTGCGCACGCCGGTACGCCGCCCGGGCCGCCGCGGGATTCTCCGCGATGTTCTCGGCGACGAGCCCGCGCCGGAAGTCCAGCAGGGGCCGCCCGGGCGAGCCCGGGGACAGCAGCGCGGCGCTGCGGCCGAAGGCCGACCGCGCCTCGTCGGCGCGGTCACGCCCGGAGTGCAGCGTCACCCCGTAGGCGAGGTAGCCGCGCTCCGATGCCGCGGCCCCGCGCTGCTCGTCGGTGCCCGCCAGCGCCTCGGCGACCCGCAGTGCGTCCTCTGCCTCGGCCCAGCCGGCGAGGTGGTAGAAGCAGGCCTCGACAAGGATCTCCGCCCGACGCATCGCGGCTCCCGGGTCGTCGGCGCAGTACGGCGCCAGCAGCGCCGCCGCTTCCGCCCAGCAGCCGCGGGCCCGCAGCCGCCAGACGTCCGGTACTCCGAGCACAGATTCCGACAAGGCGGTTTCCGCCACAGCTTCTCCCCCAAGCGCGTCGTCGAGCCAGTGCGAGCAGTGCGTGCCGTGCAGATGTGAAGGCGTGCGGACGGATCGGGCGGGCCGGTAGCGGGTTCATGTGTCCGGCAGTTGTCCGCGTGCCTGCCGGTGGCGGAAGTTCAACATGCGGCGGGGCCTCCCGCCAAGAGGCGGGAGATCACATCTTGTGAACGGGATCACTAACTCATCCGCAGCGCCAGGAAGAAGTCCAGCTTGTCCTCGAGTCGGGCCAGGTCACGGCCGGTCAGCTGCTCGATCCTGGAGATCCGGTACCGCAGGGTGTTGACATGCAGATGCAGCCGGCTCGCGCACCGGGTCCAGGAGCCGTCGCAGTCGAGGAAGGCTTCGAGGGTCGGGATGAGTTCCGAGCGGTGCCTGCGGTCGTAGGCGCGCAGCGGGTCCAGCAGCCGGGCGGTGAAGGCGCGGCGGACGTCGTCGGGCACGAAGGGCAGCAGCAGGACGTGCGAGGCCAGTTCCTCGTGGCCCGCCACGCACACCCGGCCGTTGCGGGCCGCGGCGACCCGGCGGGCGTGCCTGGCCTCCTCCAGGGCGCCGCGCAGGCCCTCGGGGGAGTGAACGGCGGCGCTGACGCCCACCGTCAGCCGGCCGTCGTCGCCGAGGCCGCGGGCCAGCGGTCCGCGCAGCAGCCCGAGCAGCGCCTCGGCGTGCAGCGGCTCGGGGGCGGCGCCGGTCTGGCCCTGGGCGGGGGCGCCGCCGATCAGCGGGACCAGCGCCATCGCCTTGCCCTCGGCGTGCGCGACGGCGATCCGGTCGGCCGCGTCGGGCCCCTGCGCGGCCGGGTCGGCCAGCACCTCTTCGAGCAGCGCCTGCGCGACAGGTCCCTCGGGTACCTCGCCGCCGGCCCAGTCCACCTTGGCGACCACGATCTGCCAGTACGGGTCGCCGCCGGCGCCCGGCACCAGGACGGGGGCGGCGGCGCGGAGCCGCGCCCCGACCTCGGCGGGCGCGGCGCCGCCTCTGACCAGGTCGAAGACTTCGCCCGCCAGGCGCCGCCTGACCGCGCGGGCGGCGTCCCGCCGGTCGCGTTCGACGGCGATCAGCTGGGTGACGCCCCGCAGCAGGTCCAGGCGTTCTGCCGGCCATTCCCCGGCGTCCGCCTCGACGGCCAGGAACCAGTCGGACAGCACCCGCGAGCGTACGTCGGCGGTGCCGGCGCCCGCGCGTACCGGGAACAGCGAGTACGTACGCCCCTGCACCGCGATCCGGTGCGGGCCGCGGCGGCCGGTGCGGGTCGCGGCCTGCTGGGCGCCGGCCAGCTCCGCGCGGACCGGCGCGGGCAGCGGGTGGCCCGCAGCGCCGATCTCCCGGCCGGTGGACGACAGCACCCAGGCCCGCAGGTCCAGGTCGCTGCCGAGCAGGTCGAGCACGGCGCCGGGGCCGCCGCCCGCGGGACCCGAGGACATCAGCCGGCGGTGGCGTTCGACGACCGCCGCCAGGTCGCCGGCCCGTTCGCCGGAGACCTGCCGGACGACGTATTCGGTGATGGTCGCGAAGGCGACCCGCTCGTCCACCGCGAACAGCGGCAGCCGGTGCCGGGCGCAGGCCTCCACCAGGTCGTCCGGGATCGAGCCCAGCTCCGCGTCGCCCGCCGCGAGACCGGCGACACCCGCGCCGGCCAGCAGGCGGACGAAGGCGTCGCTGTCCACTGCGGAGCGCCGCCAGGCCAGCCCGGTCAGCACCAGTTCGCCGCCGGTGAGATAGCGGCTGGGGTCCCGCAGGTCCGTGGTCATCACACCGCGGACGGTGCGGTCCAGCTCCGCTTCGCCGCCCAGCAGCCGCAGGCCGAGAGCTTCGGTGTCGAGGAGCGCGCGCAGCCGCATCGTGGTCGCCTTGTCCTTCGTGGCATCGCCGGTTCGTCGCCTGGCCGGCGTCGTACGTGGCCGGTGGGAAGCCGTGAGGTTTCCCGACGGTCTCTTTCAGAGGAATCTACAAGACCCGGCCCGTGGCCAGCCAAGCCCTTCATGGTTTCGGTGACTGCACCCGAACGGCCCACCGGCCGTGTACTGGGCTCACGCAGCGTGTACAGGACATGAACAGCCCCGGTCGTACTCCCGCTCGTTTCCCGGATTCCGAGAAGAGACACCCATGGATTTCCTGCGCCCCGCCACATGGCAGGAGGCGCTCGCCGCCAAGGCGGAGCACCCCTCGGCCGTGCCCATCGCGGGCGGCACCGACGTGATGGTCGAGATCAACTTCGACCACCGCAGGCCGCAGCACCTGCTGGACCTCACCCGCATCGGCGAGCTGGAGCAGTGGGAGACCGGCGCCGACACCGTACGGCTGGGCGCCTCGGTCCCGTACTCGCGGATCATGGCGGGCCTGCGCGCCGAACTGCCCGGGCTGGCGCTGGCCAGCCACACCGTGGCCTCCCCGCAGATCCGCAACCGCGGCGGCGTCGGCGGCAACCTCGGCACCGCCTCGCCGGCCGGCGACGCCCATCCCGCGCTGCTCGCGGGCGGCGGCGCGGTCGAGGCGGAGTCGGTGCGCGGCAGCCGGCTGATCCCGATCGACGACTTCTACACCGGGGTCAAGCGCAACGCGCTGGCGCCCGACGAGCTGATCAGGGCCGTGCATCTGAAGAAGGCGACCGGGCCGCAGCAATTCTCCAAGGTCGGCACCCGCAACGCCATGGTGATCGCGGTGTGCGCCTTCGGACTCGCGCTGCACCCCGACACCCGTACGGTCCGCACCGGGATCGGCTCGGCCGCGCCCACGCCGATCCGGGCGAAAGCCGCGGAGGAATTCCTTGCCGCGGCGCTGGAGGAGGGCGGCCTGTGGGACAACGGCAGGCCCGTACCGCCCGCGGTGGCACGGCAGTTCGCCGTCCTGGCGGCGGGCGCCGCCAACCCGATCGACGACGTGCGCGGCACCGCCTCCTACCGGCGGCACGCGCTGGGCGTGATGGCCCGCAGGACGCTGGGCTGGACATGGGAGCAGTACCGCGGCAGGAAGGGGACCACATCATGCGCGTGACCTTCACCGTCAACGGCCGGCCGCAGGAGGCCGACGACGTATGGGAGGGCGAGAGCCTGCTGTACGTACTGCGGGAGCGGATGGGGCTGCCGGGCTCCAAGAACGCCTGTGAGCAGGGCGAGTGCGGCTCGTGCACGGTACGCCTCGACGGTGTGCCGGTGTGCTCGTGCCTGGTCGCCGCCGGGCAGGTGCAGGACCGGCGGGTCGACACCGTCGAGGGCCTGGCCGGCGAGGACGGCGAACTCTCCGTCGTCCAGCAGGCGTTCGTGGACGCCGGCGCCGTCCAGTGCGGCTTCTGCACCCCGGGGCTGCTGGTCGCCGCCGACGAACTGCTCGAACGCCGTCCGTCGCCCAGCGACGGCGACATCCGCGAGGCGCTGTCCGGCAATCTGTGCCGCTGTACCGGCTACGAGAAGATCCTCGACGCGGTACGCCTAGCGGCCGCACGTACCGGACAGGCGGTGTGAGCGCGATGGGCATCACCCGGACCCCCACCAGCCTCACCCAGTCCAGCGCCGCCAAAGGCGGCATCGGCGAGTCCACGCTGCGTCCCGACGGCGTGCTGAAGGTCACCGGCGAGTTCGCGTACTCCTCGGACCTGTGGCACGAGGACATGCTGTGGGGCCACACGCTGCGCAGCACCGTCGCGCACGCGGCCATCGTGTCCATCGACACCGGCGAGGCGCTGGCCACCCCCGGTGTCCACGCCGTGCTGACCTACGACGACCTGCCCACCGAGGTCAGGCACTACGGCCTGGAGATCCAGGACACCCCGGTGCTCGCGCACGGCAAGGTCCGCCACCACGGCGAGCCGGTCGCGCTGGTCGCCGCCGACCACCCGGAGACCGCCCGCAGGGCCGCCGCCAAGATCCGCGTCGAATACGCGGCGCTGCCCGTCATCACCGACGAGGCCTCGGCGACCGCGCGGGACGCGGTCCTGGTGCACGAGGGCCGCGAGGACCACCACATCGGCCATGTCCCGCACCCCAACATCGTCCACCGCCAGCCGATCGTCCGCGGCGACGCGGCGCGGGCCGCAGCGCGCGCCGATGTGGTCGTCAGCGGCAGTTACGACTTCGGCATGCAGGACCAGGCCTTTCTCGGCCCCGAGTCCGGGCTCGCGGTGCCCGCGGAGGACGGCGGCGTCGACCTCTACGTGGCGACCCAGTGGCTGCACTCCGACCTGCGGCAGATCGCCCCGGTGCTCGGCCTGCCCGAGCGGAAGGTCCGTATGACGCTGTCCGGCGTCGGCGGCGCCTTCGGCGGCCGGGAGGACCTGTCGATGCAGATCCACGGCTGTCTGCTGGCGCTGCGCACCGGCAGACCGGTCAAGATCGTCTACAACCGCTTCGAGTCCTTCTTCGGCCATGTCCACCGCCACCCGGCGAAGCTCTGGTACGAGCACGGCGCTACCCGCGACGGCAGGCTGACCCATCTGCGCTGCCGCATCGTGCTGGACGGCGGCGCCTACGCCTCCGCCTCGCCCGCCGTGGTCGGCAACGCCGCCTCGCTCGCGGTCGGCCCGTACGTGGTGGACGACGTCGACATCGAGGCGCTGGCCCTCTACACCAACAACCCGCCCTGCGGGGCGATGCGCGGCTTCGGCGCGGTCCAGGCATGCTTCGCCTACGAGGCCCAGATGGACAAGGTCGCCGCGGAACTGGGCATGGACCCGGTGGAATTCCGGCGGGTCAACGCCATGGAGCAGGGCGCGATCATGCCCACGGGACAGGTCGTGGACTCGCCCGCGCCGGTCGCCGAGCTGCTGCGCAGGGTCAAGGCCCGCCCGCTGCCGCCGGAGCGCCAGTGGGAGACCACCGAGGGCGCCGACGTCCGCGCACTGCCCGGCGGCCTGTCCAACACCACCCACGGCGAGGGCGTCGTGCGGGGCGTCGGCTACGCGGTCGGCATCAAGAACGTCGGCTTCTCCGAGGGCTTCGACGACTACTCCACCGCCCGGGTGCGGATACAGGTCATCAACGGCGAGGCCGTCGCGACCGTGCACACCGCGATGGCCGAGGTCGGCCAGGGCGGTGTCACCGTGCACGCGCAGATCGCCCGCAGCGAGCTGGGCGTCACCCAGGTCACCATCCAGCCCGCCGACACCCGGGTCGGGTCGGCCGGCTCCACCTCCGCCTCCCGGCAGACGTACATGACCGGCGGCGCGGTCAAGAACACCTGCGAGGCCGTCCGGGAGAAGGTGCTCGACCTCGGCCGCCGCAGATTCGGCAGCCACCACCCCGCCTGGGCCACCGCGGAACTGCTGCTCGAAGGCGGCAAGGTCGTCACCGACGCCGGTGAGGCGCTGGCCGACATCGCCGACGTCCTGGAGGACGACGTGGTCGACCTGGAGCTGGAGTTCAGGCACCGGCCCACCCAGGCCTTCGACCTGCGCACCGGCCAGGGCAACGGCCATGTGCAGTACAGCTTCGCCGCCCATCGCGCGGTCGTCGAGGTGGACACCGAACTGGGCCTGGTCAAGGTGGTCGAACTGGCCTGCGCCCAGGACGTCGGCAAGGCGCTCAACCCGCTGTCGGTGGTCGGCCAGATCCAGGGCGGCACCACCCAGGGCCTCGGGGTCGCGGTGATGGAGGAGATCGTCGTCGACCCGAGGACCGCCCTGGTGCGCAACCCGTCCTTCACCGACTACCTGATCCCCACGATCCTCGACACGCCGACCATCCCGGTCGACGTGCTCGAACTCGCCGACGAGCACGCCCCCTACGGGCTGCGCGGTGTCGGCGAGGCACCGACCCTGTCGTCCACACCGGCGGTCCTCGCGGCCATCCGGCAGGCGACAGGGCTGGAGCTGAACAGGACCCCGGTCAGGCCGGAACACCTGACCGGAGCATAGGCGCGTCAGCGCAAGGCAACAGTTCGCCTCGGGCCGTCCCCCGGGTCGTGCAGGCCACGCAGATCCCAAATCCCGTCCGCGCCCGGCGGACCGGGTGCCCCTGTGAACCTTGGGAGTTGGCATCATGACCCAGACACCAGTGGAGCCGCGCACCACTGCGGACGACGCGGGCCCCGGCTCGCGGGCGCCCGCCGGACGATCCTGGCTCGACCGGTACTTCCACATCTCGGAAAGAGGCTCCTCGATCCCCCGCGAAGTCCGCGGCGGCCTCACGACCTTCATGGCGATGTGCTACATCCTGCTGCTCAACCCGCTGCTGCTGTCGGGACCCGACGCCGGCGGCCACCGGCTCGGCCACGCCGCACTGATCACCGCGACCGCGCTGGCCGCCGCGGTCTCCACGCTGCTGATGGGCTTCTTCGGCAAGGTGCCGCTCGCGCTCGCCGCCGGGCTCAGCGTCGCCGGGGTGATCTCCACGCAGGTGGCGCCCAGCATGACCTGGCCGCAGGCCATGGGCATGTGCGTGATCTACGGCGGGGTGATCGTGCTGCTGGTGGTCACCGGGCTGCGCGAGATCGTGATGAACGCGATACCGCTGGCGCTCAAGCACGGCATCACCATCGGCATCGGTCTTTTCATCGCGATGATCGGCCTGGTCAACGCCGGATTCGTCGGCAAGGGCGACCCGCACGGCAGCGCGCCGGTCACCCTGGGCACGAACGGCCGGCTGGCGGGCTGGCCGGTGCTGCTGTTCTGCGTCACGCTGCTGCTGATCTTCATGCTCCAGGCCAGGGCGGTGCCGGGCGCGATCCTGATCGGCATCGTCAGCGGCACGGTGCTCGCCGTGGTCGTCAACGCGGTCGGCGACCTCAGCCCGGCCACCTGGGGCGGCAACGCCCCCGAGCTGCGCGGCAGCGCGGTGTCCGCACCGGACTTCGGGCTCTTCGGGCACGTCGAGTTCGGCGGCTGGGGCTCGATCGGCGGCATGACGGTCGGGGTGATCGTCTTCACCCTGGTGCTCGCCGGGTTCTTCGACGCGATGGCCACCATCATCGGCGTCGGCACCGAGGCCGGACTCGCCGACGACCGCGGCCGGATGCCCGGCCTGTCCAAGGCGCTGTTCATCGACGGCGCGGGCGGGGCGATCGGCGGGGTCGCGGGGGCGTCGGGGCAGACCGTCTTCATCGAGTCCGCGACCGGCGTCGGCGAAGGCGCCAGGACCGGGCTGTCGTCGGTGGTGACCGGGCTGCTGTTCGCGCTCGGGCTGTTCTTCACCCCGCTGGCGCAGATCGTGCCCGGCCAGGTCGCCGCGGCGGCGCTGGTGGTGATCGGCGCGATGATGATGGGCAACGCCCGGCACGTCGACTGGTCGGACCGCGCCGTGTCGGTGCCGGTCTTCATGACCGTCGCCCTGATGCCCTTCACCTACTCCATCACGGCGGGAGTCGGCGCCGGCGTGGTGTCGTACACCGCGATCAGGGCCGCGCAGGGCAAGTGGCGCGAGCCCGGGGTCTTCATGTGGATACTCGCCGCCGTCTTCACCGTCTATTTCGCCCTGCACCCCATCGAGGGCTGGCTCGGGGTCAAGTGACCGCCGCGCCGGGGAAGCCGAGGAGCTGAGCACCATGCTGGACATCGCTGACGACCTGCACCGCTGGTGCGCCCAGGGCCGGCCGTTCGCCGTCGCGACCGTGGTCGCCACCGGCGGCAGCGCCCCGCGCCGGCCCGGCGCGGCGCTGGCCGTCGACGCGGACGGCGCCGCCGTCGGCAGCGTGTCCGGCGGGTGCGTCGAGGGCGCGGTCTACGAGCTGTGCCAGGAGGTGCTGGCCGCCGGCGACGCCGCGCGGCCGGTGCTCCAGCACTTCGGCTACTCCGACGCGGACGCCTTCGCGGTCGGCCTGACCTGCGGCGGCGAGATCGACATCCTCGTCCAGCGGATCGACCCGGCCGCCCGGCCCGAGATCGCCGCCGCCCTGGCCGCCGCCGCCTCCGGTGAGGCGGCGGCGGTCGCCCGGATCACCGCGGGCCCGGCCGAACTCCTCGGCAGGGCGCTGCTGGTACGGCCCGACGGGTCCCACGAGGGCACCCTCGGCGACCCGGTGCGGGACGCCGCCGCCGCCGCCGAGGCCCGCGCCCTGCTCGCCGCCGGCCGCACCGCGGGCACCGGGATCGGCGCCGACGGCAGCCGCTGCGGCGAACCGCTGACGCTGCTGGTCGAGTCGAGCGTGCCGGCGCCGCGGATGCTGGTCTTCGGCGCGATCGACTTCGCCGCGGCCCTGGTGCGCACCGGCGCCTTCCTCGGCTACCGGGTGACCCTCTGCGACGCCCGCCCGGTCTTCGCCACCCCGCGCCGCTTCCCCGAGGCCGACGAGGTCGTCGTCGACTGGCCGCACCGCTACCTCGACGCCGAGGCGGACGCCGGGCGGCTCGACGCCCGTACGGTGGTGTGCGTCCTGACCCATGACGCGAAGTTCGACGTCCCGCTGCTGGAGCGGGCGCTGCGGATGCCGCTGGCCTACGTCGGCGCCATGGGCTCCCGGCGCACCCATCTGGACCGGCTGGGCCGGCTGCGCGACGTCGGCCTGACCGAACTCGACCTGGCCCGCCTGCACTCCCCGATCGGGCTCGACCTGGGCGCCCGCACCCCGGAGGAGACGGCGCTGTCCATCGCCGCCGAGATCGTCGCGCACCGCAACGGCGGCACCGGCGCGCCGCTGACCGGCGCCCACACCCCGATCCACCGCGACCAGAGCCCCCCGGTGCGCCGCTTCGGCTCCCCGGCCGCCTGACCGCGGCTCAGCGCTCCTCGCGCGGCTCCCGGGCCACCGCCGGCCCGCCGCCGCGCGGGAATCCCTGCCGCTGGATCCGCCACCACCGGCTCGTGTCGTCCCCGCCGGGCCTGCCGCGCCCCGGCTGCGACATCCGCCGCGGCCCTCCCCTTGCGGACCGGAACTGTCCGCATCGCGCCCTACGGTGGGACCATGGTCAATCAGCCGCTGGCACTGCGCACCCTCAACCGCACTCTGCTCGACCGGCAACTCCTGCTGGAGCGGGCCGACATGGGTGCCGAGGCCGCCGTCGCCCACCTGCTGGGCCTCCAGTCGCAGACGCCCACCTCCCCTTACCCCGGGCTGTGGACCCGGCTGGCCGGCTTCGACTTCGCCGATCTCGGCCGGCTGCTCACCGAGCGCCGGGCCGTCCGGGTGGTGCTGATGCGCAACACCGTGCATCTGGTGACGGCGGCGGACGCGCTGCGGTTGCGGCACTGGCTCGGCCCGCTGCTGGAGCGGGCCTTCCGCGGCTCCCAGTGGGCCCGCGGAGCCGCGGGCGCGGAGCCGGCCGCGGTGATCGCCCACGGGCGCGCGCTGTTGCGCGAACAGCCGCGCACACCGGCCGAGTTGCGTACCGAATTCGCCGCCCGCTTCCCCGGCGCCGACCCGGCGTCGCTGGTCAACGCGCTGCGCTCGTGGGTGCCGCTGGTACAGCTTCCGCCGCGCGGGGTGTGGGGCGCGGGCCGGCCGCCGGTGTACGGCCTGCTGGAGGACTGGCTCGGCCAGCCGCTCACCGCCCCCGACCCGGCGGACCTGGTCCGCCGCTACCTGGCGGCCTTCGGCCCTGCCACTCCCGCCGACATGCAGAAGTGGTGCGGCCTGACCGGCCTGAAGGCCGTCTTCGCCGGCATGGACCTGCGCGCCTGCACCGCCGAGGACGGCCGGGTGCTGTACGACCTGCCGGACGCCGTACTCACCGACCCTTCGGTGCCGGTGACCGCGCGCTTCGTCGGCGACTTCGACAACCTCGTGCTGTCGCACGCCGACCGCACCCGGATCGTGCCGGAGGCCTTCCGCTCCCGGGTGATGACGGTCAACGGCATCGTGCGCGGCGTCATCCTGGTCGACGGATTCGCCGGCGGGACCTGGCGGTTCGACCGGGCCAAGGGCGCGGCGGCCGTCGCCGTCACGCACTTCGCCCCGCTGAGCGCCGCCGACCGGGCGGCGCTCACCGCCGAGGGCCTGCGGCTGCTCGCCGCCGCCGACCCGGGCGCCGCGCACGGCGTGACCTTCACGGCGGGCTGACCCGCGGTGTCAGCGCGCCGCCTCGAAGGCCCGCCCGGCGGGCGTCTCCACCGCGCCGCTGCGGAAGAGGCCGCTGCTCGGCTTGCTGTCGTCGGCGCCCAGCCCGAACCAGGCGTACCGCTGCAGATACGGCAGCCCGTCCAGCATCCTGGCCGCCGCCGTGACGAAGGCCGCCTGCTGCTGGTCGGTCGGGAAACGGGTGCCGTGGGAGAAGTCGATCAGCGCGAACTCGGTGAGCCAGATCGGCTTGTGGTACCGGTTGTACACCGCCTGGAGGTACGACTTGAGCTGCGCCACCGCGTCGGGGGTGGTGAAGTCGCCGCCGTACCAGTGCAGGGCGATGAAGTCGACCCGGTAGCCCTTCGTCCTCGCCCCCGACATGAAGCGGTCCAGCCAGCCGCCCGCCGTATCGCCGCCGTAGGCGACCGCGGGGCTGCCCAGCACCTTGCCGGCGGACTCCAGCTTCGGCCACAGCGACAGCGCCTGGTCCACGGTCATGTTCGACTGGGCCGACATGTCGGGCTCGTTGAAGCCCAGCAGATACGGCCCCGCCTTCTTCGCCTGCGCCAGCGCGCTCGCGTCGGCGCTCGCCCCGCCCCAGATCATCGGTACGAAGCCGGGGCCGCTGACCCCGCTGTGGCTGGTCGACCAGGTGTAATACCAACCCGCACCGGACTTGTCGAGCGCGGAGTCCACCCCGCTGAAGCTCCACACCCCCACTCCCTTGCGGGCGGAGGACGCCGGCGGTGCGGGCGGCGGTGCCTTGACGGGCGCGTGGGTCGCGGGCGGCCTGCCGCTCGCGGGAGTTGCCGGCCGGGGCCTGGTGGTCGACGGGCTCGGCGCGGCGGTGGTGGCCGGCGGCGTGGTGGCCGCGGCGCCGGTGGCGACGGCGGACGGCGACGCGACGGTGTCCGCGGCCGGTTCGCCGTCCTGGGCGCCGGCCGTCAGGTGCACCGCGAGCAGCGCGCCCGCCGCGACCGCGGCGACGGTGCCGACCGCGGCGCCGGTCACCCCCGCCGGTCCGTGCAGCAGCCGCGGCCTGGCCCGTGAGCCATGCCGCGCACCGCTCCGCCGTGGGGGTGAGTGCGGAGCGGTGCGCGGCAT
>NZ_JAJSYW010000206.1:0-12311 GCF_036815005.1 Streptomyces sp. IBSBF 2435
GGCGGGTAGGGCTGCTCGGGCCGCGGCGGCTCGGCCGGCCCGGGAGGGAGCTGCGCCAGGTCCGGCAGCGGCGCGTAGCCGTGGACGGTGTCGGGGCCGGTCGACTGCGCCGGTACGTAGACGGGTCCGGCCGCCGCGGCGGTCGCGGACCGGCGCGGGTCGCCGCCGGTGAAGGTGGTGGTGTTCAGCGGGGTGATGGGCGGCTCGTCGGGGCCGACCGGGGGGACCAGCAGGCCGGGCAGCAGCACCACGGCCTGGGTGCCGCCGGAGGCCAGCGGGTGCAGCCGTACCCGGACGCCGTGCCTGCGGGCCAGCCGGGAGGCCACGTACAGGCCCATGCCGGCGACCGCGCCGGGCGGCGCCGGATCGGGGTCGGCGAGCAGCGCGTTCAGCTCGTCGAGCCTTTCCGCGGGCAGGCCGATACCGGAGTCCTCGACCGCGACGGCCACCTCGCCGGTCTCCAGCAGCTGCCCGGACAGCACGACTTCGGTGACCGCCTCGGAGAAGCCGGTGGCGTTGTCGAGGAGTTCGGCGATCAGGTGGGCCACGTCGTCGGCGGCCCGGCCCGCGACCCTGACCCCGGGCAGCACCTGGATGCGTACCCGCTCGTAGCGCTCGATCTCGGAGATCGCGCCGCGCACGACGTCGACCAGCGGGACCGGGCGGGCCGTGGCGCCGTGGCTGTGCTCGGTGCCGCCGAGCACGAGCAGATTCTCGCTGTTGCGGCGCATCCGGGTGGCGAGGTGGTCCAGCTGGAAGAGCGTGGCCAGCCGGTCCGGGTCCTCCTCCTGCCCCTCCATGCCCTCGATCAGGGCGAGTTGCTGTTCGACCAGGCCCAAGGTGCGCAGGCTGAGGCTGACATGGGTCAGGTGCGCGGCGTTGCGCGCCGCCGCCGCGCTCAGCTCCCGGTCCAGCTCAGCCGAGTGGGCGATCAGGTCGTCGTGGGCGCGCCGCAGGGCGTCCTTCTCCGCCAGGGCGCCGGCCAGCGAGCCCCGGGCGCTCTGGGTCGCGCCGCGCTGCGCGGTCAGCTCGTCGCCGAGGCCGGCGGTGCGGGCGCGCAGGGCCTGGGCCTCCTGGGTCAGCGCGTTGGCGCGGCGGGCGACGGCGGCGTACTCGTCCTGCCCGATCACCTCGACGCCCTGGCCGCTGTCGGCGTCGGACCGCGACCAGCGGTGCAGGGCGGCCAGCGGGCGGGTCAGGCTGCGGAAGAGCGCGGTGAGCACGCCGACCAGCAGCAGCAGGCACAACCCGGCCAGCGCGGACCGCAGTTCGAGGACGGTGACGGTGTGGTTGCGGTGGTCGGCGGCAGCCGCGGCCCGGTCGGCGGCGGCGGACGCCTCGACGCTGCGGATCAGCCCGATCCTGGCGGTCAGCTCGGACTTCACCGGGTCGGCGCCCAGTGCCCGGTCGGTGCGGGTGAGTTGGTCCGCGTCGAGCAATTCCGCGGTGTCCTCGTCGGCCCGGGCGACATCGGCGCCGGTCACCGTCTTGTCGTAGCGCTCCCGCAGGTCGGCCGGCGCGGTGGCGCGGAAGTCGGCGAGCGCGGACATCTCCTGGAGCCGGGCCGCCTGCGCTGCGGCCACCAGCGCGGACTGTCCGCCGCCCTGGGTGAGGGCGCCCACCAGCAGCCCGCGCTGGAGCGCCGCGGCGCCCGCCACCCGGGTGAGCGGATCGGCGCCGGGCCCTTCCCCGGTCCGCCCGAGCGCGTCGATCAGCGGCTGATACGCGGTCACGACGGCCTGGACGCCCTGCTGGCCGGCCCGCGCGGCGAGTGCGGCGGTACGGATGCCGGGCAGTAAGGCGAGCGCGGTCCGCACCGCGGCGGGCGGGTCGGCCGCCAGCACGTCGTGCGCCTGCCGGTCGGTCCTGGTGCGGTCCGCGGCGGGCGTCTGCGGCGTCTTCGTGTCGGCCGCGACCAGCGCGGCCACGTCGTCCCGCTCGTCGGCCAGGTCGTGGGCGAGAACAGCGGTGCGGGAGGCCAGCACCGCGGCGGAGGACCGGTTCTGGGCCGCCCTCAGGTCGCCGACGCCGAGCGCGACGCCGGGCGTGGCCGCGGCCAGGACCACGGCAGCGGACACCAGCAGGGCGGCGAGCATGCGCTGTCTGACCCGACGCTCACGCGCTTGACGTCGTTCACGCACTTCTGGCTCGCAATCACGTATCGCCGGCGGGGGTTCCCCAGGAATATGCAGGGGCTGACACCGACCCTTGCAGTCCCGCCAGGAGGGGGGCCATGCCTCCCTCCTCCGGACACTCGAACGAGTGAAGCGCACCGGCGACACACCGGACAAGCCGAGCTGCGTGGGCGGCGGTTCGCCACGCCGGGCACGTACTGGCGCGTACTGCCCGGCTTTGACAGGATGCCCGCCCACAGGCGCGCCGACCGACCGCCCGGTCGAAAGGTTTCGAACGCGCACTGCCGCACACTGAGCACTATGCGTATCGAGACGGCGACGGCTCCCGGTGTGCCCGGGGCGCCCAATGAGGACTTCGTGGCGGTGGCGCTGCCCGCCGGTGGGCACGGCGGGGCGCTGGTCCTGCTGGACGGTGTCACCCCGCCGCCGGACAACGGGAACTGCGTCCACTCCGTGCCCTGGTTCACCGCCCGGCTGGGCGGGGCGCTGCTCGAACTGTCCGTTTCGCGGCCTGACGCCACTCTTGCCGAGTGCCTGTCGGCCGCGATCACCGTGACGGCGGATGCGCACCGGGGCACGTGTGACCTTTCTCACCCTCTGACGCCGCAAGCCACAGCCGTGGCGGTGCGGTGGGGGGCGGCGGAGCTGGAGTACCTCGTGCTGTCCGATTCCGTTCTGCTGGTGGAGGGGACGGACGGCGTCCTCACACCGGTGCTGGACGACCGGATCGACCGGCTGCGGGCCGCCGGGCACCAGGTCGCCGCCCTGCGGAACCTCCCGGGGGGCTTCTTCACGGCCGCCGCCGATCCCCGGGTGGCCGGGCGGGCGGTCACCGGCTCCGTGCCGGTCGCGGCGGTACGGGCGGTCGCCGCGCTCAGCGACGGGGCCGCGCGGGGGGTGGAGGTCTTCGGTACGGACGACTGGGCTTCGGCCTTCGCACTGCTCCGCAAAGGGGGGCCTGACCGCCTGCTCGCCCGGGTGCGCGAGCTGGAGCTGGCCGATCCCGAGGGTTCCGCCGTGCCGCGGGGCAAGCCGTTCGACGACGCGACCGCCGTGCTGGCCGAGCTCTGAACCCCCGGGGCGCCCCCGCCCGGGGGGGGGCAGTGGCCGCCGTGCCCGTACGGCGGTCCGTCGCGGCCGGAGGCCGGAGACCGGGCTGCGGCACGGAGGACCGCTCACCCGGGTGGAGGCGGCTGTTCAGAGGACTTCCGCCGTGGACTCGTTCAGGTCGTGGAGGAGGCGGGCCAGCTCCGCGAGATCCGTGCGGTTCCAGGCGGCGAGCTGGCGGAGGTAGGCGGCGCGCCGGGCACCGCGCACCCGGTTGAAGCGGTCCCGGCCGCCCGGGGTGAGCCGCATCAGGAAGGCCCGCCCGTCGGCGGGATCCGGCTCCCGGGTGACCAGCCCGAGAACCTCAAGTGCCCGCAGCTGTCGGCTCATCGTCGCCTTGCCGACCCCGAAGTAGGACGCCAGGTCGGTAGCCCGTTCGGGCTCGACCTCCTGGAGCCGGACCAGGAGCCCGTAGGCCGCAGGTTCGAGGTCGGGATGCACCGCCCTGGCCAGCTCCCCCGAGGCCGCCCGGGCGCGCCGGAAGAGCACCGTCAGCTCCCGCTCCAGCGCGTCCGCCGACGGGTCCGCGCCCGTCGCATCTGCCGCATTGCGCGCGTCGGTCACAGCATTCCCGCTTTCAACGCCTGAAAGTTGTCTTTACACACGGTGGTTTCCGCAGCACGCCAAGTATTTCGCAGGAGTAGACCAACGGCGGTAACAGGACCCTTTTCCCACGCGCGCAGCGTCCCACGTACCGTCCAACTGTCATGACCATTCCAAGGTCATGCCGAGTCCCCCCACCTGGAGGCACGCATGTCCCACGGAGATTTCTCCGTCGTGCACGGCAACGGCTCGGTCCGGACCAGGCTCGCGCTCCTGGCCGGTTCACTCGTCACGATGCTCGCGATGGCGCTCGCCGCACCCGGCACCGCCCACGCGGCGAATTCCGGTCACATGACGCACCCGGACCTGGACTGGCTGGGCTCCCAGATCAGGATCCACGAGGGCGCGATCGCCCCCGGCGACTCCAAGGCCGCCACCCCGAAGGTCAGCCAGACCCCGGGCCTGGACGTCTCCAGCTACCAGGGCAGCGTCAACTGGGCCGGCGCCTGGTCGAACGGCGCGAAATTCGCGTACGTCAAGGCCACCGAGGGCACCTCGTACACCAATCCCAAATTCACCCAGCAGTACAACGGCTCCTACAACGTCGGCATGATCCGCGGCTCCTACCACTTCGCCCTGCCCGACGTGTCGACCGGCGCGGCCCAGGCCGATTACTTCGTCGCGCACGGCGGCGGCTGGTCCAAGGACGGCAAGACGCTGCCGGGCGCGCTGGACATGGAGTACAACCCGTACGGCGCCACCTGTTACGGCAAGACGGCCGGCGCGATGGTGAGCTGGATCTCCTCGTTCTCGAACGAATACCATGCCAGGACCGGGCGCTACCCGACGATCTACACCTCCACCAACTGGTGGACGACCTGCACGGGCAACAGCGGCGCCTTCGCCGCCAACAACGCGCTCTGGCTCGCCCGGTACGCCACCTCCATCGGCACCCTGCCGGCCGGCTGGGGCTACCAGACCTTCTGGCAGTACGCGGACTCCGGCACCTTCCCCGGTGACCAGGACCGCTTCAACGGCGCTCTCGACCGCGTCAAGGCCTACGCCAACGGCTGATCCGCCCACGCAGGCGGCCCCTTCCCCCGAACGCGGGGGAAGGGGCCGCCTGCTGTCGCGGTGGCGGGGCGGCCGTCAGGCGGCCACCGGCACCTCCGGGACGCCGGCCTCGGCGGTGTCCAGGGCCAGCGCCAGCACCTGGCGGACATCGCTGACCGGGTGGACGTCGAGCGCGTCCAGGATCTCGGCGGGCACGTCGTCCAGGTCCGGCTCATTCCGCTTGGGGATCACCACGGTGGTGATCCCGGCCCGGTGCGCGGCCAGCAGCTTCTGCTTGACCCCGCCGATCGGCAGCACCCGCCCGGTCAGCGACACCTCGCCGGTCATCGCGACGTCGGTGCGCACCCGCCGCCCGGACAGCAGCGACGCCAGCGCGGTCGTCATCGTGACACCGGCGCTCGGCCCGTCCTTGGGCACCGCGCCGGCCGGCACGTGGATGTGCACGCCCCGCTCCTTGAGGTCGCCGACCGGCAGCTCCAGCTCGGCGCCGCGCGAGCGCAGGAAGGACAGCGCGATCTGCGCGGACTCCTTCATCACGTCACCCAGCTGGCCGGTGAGCTGGAGCCCGGAACCGCCGGTCTCCGGGTCGGCCAGCGACGCCTCGATGTACAGGACGTCACCGCCCGCGCCGGTCACCGCGAGCCCGGTGGCCACCCCGGGCACCGCCGTGCGCCGCTCCTCCGGGTCCTGCGCGGCCTCCGGCACGTGGTGCGGCCGGCCGATCAGCTTGCGCAGGTCGTCGGGCCCGACGGAGAAGGGCAGCTCCTGGTCGCCCAGCTCGTGCCGGGCGGCGATCTTCCGCAGGATGCGGGCGACCGTGCGCTCCAGCGCCCGGACCCCGGCCTCCCGGGTGTACTCCCCGGCCAGCCGGCGCAGCGCGCCCTCCTCCAGGGTCACCTCCTCGGCGTCGAGGCCCGCCCGCTCCAGCTGGCGCGGCAGCAGGTGGTCCCTGGCGATGACGACCTTCTCGTCCTCGGTGTAGCCGTCAAGCCGCACCAGCTCCATCCGGTCGAGCAGCGGCTCGGGGATGGCCTCCAGCACATTCGCCGTGGCCAGGAAGACCACGTCGGACAGGTCCAGCTCGACTTCCAGGTAGTGGTCGCGGAAGGTGTGGTTCTGCGCCGGGTCCAGGACCTCCAGCAGGGCCGCGGCCGGGTCGCCGCGATAGTCCGAGCCGACCTTGTCGATCTCGTCGAGCAGCACCACCGGGTTCATCGACCCGGCCTCCTTGATGGCCCGTACGACCCGGCCGGGCAGCGCGCCGACGTACGTCCTGCGGTGGCCGCGGATCTCGGCCTCGTCCCGTACACCACCCAGCGCGACCCGGACGAACTTGCGGCCCATCGCCCGCGCCACCGACTCGCCGAGCGACGTCTTTCCGACGCCGGGCGGGCCGACCAGCGCCAGCACCGCGCCGCCGCGGCGACCGCCCACGACGCCGAGGCCGCGGTCGGCCCTGCGCTTGCGTACGGCGAGGTATTCGGTGATGCGCTCCTTGACGTCGTCCAGACCCGCGTGGTCGGCGTCCAGCACCGCGCGGGCGCCCGCGACGTCGTACGTGTCCTCGGTCGTCGTGCTCCACGGCAGTTCGAGCACGGTGTCGAGCCAGGTGCGGATCCAGCTGCCCTCGGGTGAGGCGTCGGAGGACCGCTCCAGCTTCTCGACCTCCTTGAGCGCCGCCTCGCGCACCTTGTCCGGCAGCTCCGCGGCCTCGACCCGGGCGCGGTAGTCGTCGGCCTCGTCCTCGGGGTCGCCGTTCAGCTCGGACAGTTCCTTGCGGACCGCTTCGAGCTGCTGGCGCAGCAGGAATTCGCGCTGCTGCTTCTCCATGCCCTCCTGGACGTCCTTGCGGATCGTCTCGGCGACGTCCTGCTCGGCGAGGTGGTCGCGCAGCCACTGGATGGCCAGCTTCAGCCGGGCCACCGGGTCGACGGTCTCCAGCAGCTCGACGCGCTGCTCGGCGGTCAGGTAGGGGCTGTAGCCGGAGTTGTCGGCGAGCTGGCCGACGTCGTCGATCTGCTGCACCCGGTCCACGACCTGCCAGGCACCGCGCTTGCGCAGCCAGCTGGTGGCCAGCGCCTTGTACTCCTTCATCAGCTCGGCCACGGTGCCGGGCGACTCGGCGGGGGTCGGCTCGTCTATGACGGTGCCCTCGACCCACAGGGCCGCGCCGGGACCGGTGGTGCCCGCGCCGATCCTGATCCGGCTGCGGCCCCTGATCACGGCGCCGGGGTCGCCGTCGGACAGCCGTCCGACCTGCTCCACCGTGCCGAGGGTGCCGACGGCGGCGTAATTGCCGTCGATCCGCGGCACGAGCAGCACCCGCGGCTTGCCGCCGCTGCCGGCCGGGTGCGCGGCCTGCGCGGCCTCGACGGCGGCGCGGACCTCGGAGTCGGAGAGGTCGAGCGGCACGACCATGCCGGGCAGCACGACTTCGCCGTCCAGCGGGAGGACAGGCAGGGTCAGCGGGTTGGAGGAGAGGGACTCAATCGGCATGATCGCTCCTAATGCAAGCAAGTTGAGTACACCTGGCTCAATGCGGGGAGCTCCGCTGGTGTTCCCGGGGGCGTGTTCGCCCTGAGCGATCGCCTGCGCGGCGGGCGTCACCGGCCCCTGCGGGGCTCGTGCCGGTTCCGCGGCTGCGGCACCCTCGTGGCTGGTCGCGCAGTTGCCCGCGCGCCTGGGTGGGTGCCGCTTGCGGTGGCGTGCTTGCCTGCGGCTGCGTCGTGGCTTGTCGCGCAGTTCCTCGCGCCCCTGAAGACGCTTGCCCTCTGCGGCGGGGGAGCCGGACCTCACCCTCATTGGCGGAGGAGACGTGCCACGAAGGGGCGCGGGGAACTGCGCGCGCGACCATGACCGCGACTCGCAGTGGTGCCGGAGGCGCCGGTGCGGCCTCAAGGTGGTGGCCGTCGTCGGCACGGTGACCGGAAGGTGCTGGCCGCGATCGTGTTCGCGGCCACGTCCGGCTGCACATGGCGGGCCCCCGCCCGCGGTCCCACGCGGGCGGGGGCACCGGCGCCGGTGGGCGGTCGGTCAGCGTTCCAGGAGAGCGATGCGGACGGCTCGTTCGACATGCGCGGCGGTGTTGGCGTATCCCGCGCCATTGGGGTGGACCAGGGTGACGCGCTTGTTGATGAGACCGCACTTCAGCGCGGTGCCGGGGAGGCTTGAGGGCCAGTAGCCGGCGGCGTCGCCGCAGATCCCCTCGACCCACTTGGTGCCTGCGGGCTGGCAGGCGTCATGGCCCACGCTGGAGGAGTAGACGTCGACGTAGCGGTCGCCGAAGAACGAGGTGACCCGCTGGATGGTGCTGTTCAGCGGCTTGAGGACGTTGTCACGGAGCCAGTCGATGTCGGCGTGTTTGATCGAGCCCAGCTCGGTGAGGGACAGGCGGTTGCAGTCACTGGCCTGGTCCGGCAGGACCGCCGGGTAGCCGACGGTGATCACCTTGGCGTTGGGCGCGGCTTCGTGCACCTTGGCCAGCATCTCGATGTACTCGTCCTGGACCCTGGCGAGCTTGTCCTGGATGCCCTCCTCGCCCGCGGGCGGGTCGGTGTAGTGCTCGCGGCAGGACTCGCCGGTCTTCGGACCCAGTTCCAGGCACGTGAGGAGCATGCCGCCGAAGGGCAGGCTGTTGCCGCCGACGCCGATGGTGACGACGTCGGTCCGGTCGTTCAGGTTGGCGCGCTTGATCTGCGGGTCGACCGCGGGCCAGCCTCCGGCGGGGGGCTGGACCGGGCTGATCGGCGTCTGCTTGGTCTTGCCGATGTTGTCGATGGTGGCGTTGCCGCAGCTGACGTTGGTCAGGTGGACGGGCTTGCCGGGCGGGAACTCGTCGAGCTCCTGCTGGACCAGGCCGGGGTAGGCGCCGGTGGTGCGGTCGCAGCCGTCCCGCGACGCGTCCCCGAGCGCGGGCTGCGGGTCCCCGACGAAGCCGCCGGCGGTGTACGAGTCGCCCAGGGCGGCCCACTCGTACTGATCAGCCGCGCCAGCGGAGCCCGCGGGTACGAGGGCGACCGCGGTCAGGGCGAGCCCGACCGCCAGTGCTCGCGCCCTGAGTCGGGAGACAGGATGTCGCATCAATCCTCCAGAATCGACAAAAGACAGCCCGGAGCTCGCAATGTGCCCCACATCGGAAGGCGTCTCGCCAAGATCATCCACACCGCTGGCCCACTGGCTCGGCTGAATCGGACCCATCAGACCCGATCGAGCTAAATGATCAGATTTTCGCGCCGCCGCCTGCCACCAGCCGGCTCAGGCACCGGGTCGGCGAGTCAGCCGCGCGGGACCGGACCCCGACAGAGCTTGCGGATCATTTACGGGCCAGCACCTAGGGTGGGGGGATGATCGCGGGAGACGGGGGGCCGGTCGTCGTGGACCGGCGGAACGGGCCGGCCGGGGAGATCGTGCTGCGGCGCCGCGGCGAGCGGCGCTACGAGATCATCGCCAACGGCTGCTTCCTCATGGACACCTCCGACGGCAGGTCGGAAAGGCTTCTGGTCGACGCCGCGCTGCAAGCGCTGGACCGGGGCGGGGACAGGGGCGAGGACAAGCCGAGCGTCCTCCTCGGCGGCCTCGGCGTCGGCTTCTCACTGGCCCGGGCGGCAGCCGGGCCGTGGGAGCGTATCGAGGTGGTGGAGCGCGAGCCCGCCGTCGTGGCGTGGCACCGCGAGGGGCCGTTGGGGGAATTCTCCGCGGGCGCCCTGGACGACCCGAGGGTGACCCTCGTGGTGGACGACCTGCTGGCGCACCTGCGGCGCCCGGGTAGGGCGTACGACGCGTTGTGCCTGGACATCGACAACGGGCCGGACTGGACAGTCACCGAGAACAACGGCAGTCTCTACAGTCCCAGCGGCCTCGGCGCCTGCCGGAACCGGCTCACGCCGGGCGGCGTCCTCGCGGTGTGGTCGGCACAACCGTCGGCCGCATTCGAGGCGGCACTGCGGTCCGCGGGATTCGAACGGGTGCGCACCCTTGAGATCCCGGTGCTCCGCGGGGTGCCTGATGTCGTGCACCTGGCACACCGGGCGTCCTGAGGCGTGATGGTCACAGCAGCGGCCCGCCCCGTACGCTGCCGGTATTCCAGGACGATTGTGGTGGGGCGGAATTGGACGGCACGCAGACGGCGGGCGCGCAGCGCCGGGTGCTCGTGGTCGAGGACGACCGGACGATAGCGCAGGCGATCGCGGCACGGCTCCAGGCCGAGGGCTTCCAGGTGCGGACCGCGGGGGACGGCCCGGCCGCGGTGGAGGCCGCCCGTTCGTGGCAGCCCGACCTGCTGGTCCTGGACGTGATGCTGCCCGGCTACGACGGGCTCGAAGTGTGCCGCAGGGTGCAGGCGGACCGGCCGGTGCCGGTGCTGATGCTGACCGCGCGGGACGACGAGACCGACATGCTGGTCGGCCTCGGCGTCGGCGCGGACGACTACATGACCAAGCCGTTCTCGATGCGGGAGCTGGCCGCCCGGGTGCATGTGCTGCTGCGCCGGGTCGAGCGGGCCGCGACGGCCGCGCACAGCCCGCGGGGCGCCGCGATCCAGCTCGGCGACCTGGAGATCGACCACGCCCAGCGGCGGGTCAGGGTCGGCGGCTCCGACGTGCATCTGACGCCGACCGAGTTCGAGCTGCTGGTGTGCCTGGCGCAGCAGCCCAGGGCGGTGCTGTCCCGCGAGCAGCTGCTGGCCGAGGTGTGGGACTGGGCGGACGCGTCGGGCACCAGGACCGTGGACAGCCATGTGAAGGCGCTGCGCCGGAAGATCGGCGCGGACCGTATCCGTACCGTCCACGGTGTCGGCTACGCGCTGGAGATGCCCTCGAAGTGAGCGGGAGAGTGCGGCGGTGAGGCGCTTGTGGCGTCGGGTGTGGGCGGCGCTGCGGCCGTGGGACCCGTACCGGTCGATCAAGGCGGCGCTCCAGCTGCTGGTGCTGGTGTCGGTACTGATCACCACGGGGCTGGTGATCCTGGCGATCCACTCGGCGACCGAGCTGCGGGTGATCACCATCTTCTCGATCATCGCGTCGCTGCTGATCACCCAGATCGTGGCGAACGGCCTGACGGCCCCGCTGCGGGAGATGACGGCGGTCGCGCGGGCCATGGCGGGCGGCGACTACAGCCGCCGGGTGACGCGGGTGCGCAGGGACGAGGTCGGCGAGCTGGCCGAGACGTTCAACCGGATGGCCGCCGACCTGGCCGCCGCCGACCGGCACCGCAAGGAGCTGGTGGCGAATGTCTCGCACGAGCTGCGCACCCCGATCGCGGCGCTGCGCGCGGTGCTGGAGAACGTGGTGGACGGGGTGTCGGCCGCCGACCCCGAGACGATGCGGCTGGCCCTCCAGCAGACCGAGCGGCTCGGCAAGCTGGTCAGCCAGCTGCTGGACCTGTCGCGCCTGGACAGCGGGGCGGTGCGGCTGGACACCAGGCCGTTCGAGGTGTGGCCGTACCTGTCGGCGGTGCTCAAGACGGCGAGCCTGGGCATGGGCACCGGCGGCTCGGGGTCGCGCTCCAGGGCCCGGGCGGACGTCCCGCTGCACCTGGACGTGTCACCCCTGGGCCTGACCGCCTACGCCGACGGTGAGCGGCTGCACCAGGTGGTGGCCAACCTGGTCGACAACGCCGTCAAGCACAGCCCGCCAGGCGGCCGGGTCACCGTACGGGCGCGTCGCGGAATGGCGCCGGGCAGCCTGGAGATCGACGTGGTGGACGAGGGCCCCGGCATCCCGGCGGCCGACCGCGTACGGGTCTTCGAGCGCTTCCACCGCGGCTCCCATCCGGGCGGCGACGGCGGTACGGGACTGGGGCTGGCGATCGCGCGCTGGGCGGTGGATCTGCACGGCGGACGGATAGAAGTGGCCGAATCCCCCCGGGGCTGCCGCATCCACGTCACCCTCCCAGGTGTCGCCGCGGCCGGATCTTGACTTAGAGTGGCCGCAGTTCACGCAGCGCGTAAGGCCGACTTCTGACCGGGCAACCCTCAAGAGGGACCAATTTCCCGCCAGGAACGGCCCTGAAACCAGACTTCGGGTGTGACTTGCGCGACGACTGGGCCCCGGGCCTGCGGCGGAGGGTCCGGTAGGCGTAGCCTTTATTTCCGCTGTCCACCATCTTGTGAAGCGGAAGAGGGCGGTTACCGCCGTGTCGCCACAGTCCCCCAATAGCTCTAGTGTCACGACCGACCACGAAGTGCAGGGCGCAGGCCCTGCAGCGGGTTTCGGCCCGAACGAGTGGCTGGTCGATGAGATCTACCAGCAGTACCTCCAGGATCCGAACTCGGTAGACCGAGCCTGGTGGGACTTCTTCGCCGACTACAAGCCGGACGGCTCCGCCGCTCCGGCGGCGCCCGCGGGCCAGGGCGGGGCGTCCGGTGCCGCGGCGCGTGCGACCACCGCACCGGTGACTTCCGGCCAGCCCGTGCCGCCCGCGCCCGCCGCCCCCGCGGAGCCGGCCCCCGAGGCC
>NZ_JAJSYW010000207.1:0-12260 GCF_036815005.1 Streptomyces sp. IBSBF 2435
ACCCGCAGCCCCGCCCCGCTCACGTCCCTGCCTCCACCGTCAGGCCGCCCCGAACCGCCACCCTGCGGCGCAAGGGCACGGCGGCGGGCCGCCGCGGGACCGCGGGCGGCGTCACGAGGCCGCCAGGACGAAGCGCACCTCGGTGCCGGGGGAGAGCAGCGCGGCCGGGTCGCGGTCCGGGTCCCACAGCGCAGCGTCCGTCGTGCCGATGAGCTGCCAGCCGCCCGGGGACGACCTCGGGTAGAGGCCCGCGTAGGGGCCGGCCAGGGCCAGGGAGCCGGGAGGGACCGCGGTGCGCGGGGTCGGGCGGCGCGGGACGTGGAGGTCGGCGGGCAGGCCGGTGAGGTAGGCGAAGCCCGGGGCGAAACCGCAGAAGGCCACCCGGAAAGGCGTGGCCGTGACGATCCGGGCCAGCTCGCCGGGGCCGACCGACCACAGCGCGGCCACCTCCGCGGCGTCGGGGCCGTCGAAGCGCACCGGCACTTCCCGCGGTTCGCCGCGGCCGGCTTCGACCGGCGGCACGTCCCAGCCGGACACGGCGGCGGCGAAGGCCCGCGGGTCGGCGAGGCCGCCGACCAGGACGGTCCGCGCGGCCGGCACGATCTCCCGCACCTCGGCGAATTCCCCGGCCGCGCGCCGCCGCAGCAATTCGGCGTGCAGCGCCTGCGCGCGCTCACCGTCCTCGGTCTCGACCAGTACGGCACCGCGTCCCATCGCCAGCACCCGGCACTTCACGATTCCGCCGCCCCGCCGCTCATACGAACGCCGCCACGCGCAGCCCGGCCGCCTCAAGCGCCTGCCGCACCCGGGCGGCGAGTTGCGCGGCGCCCGGGGTGTCGCCGTGGACGCACAGCGAGCGCGCCGCGATCCGTACCGGCCGCCCGTCCACCGAGGTCACCCCGTCGCCGGAGGCGATCCGCACCGCGCGGCCGACCACCGCGCCGGGCTCGCCGATCACCGCGCCCGGCTCGCGGCGCGGCACCAGCGTGCCCTGGGACGTGTAGGCGCGGTCGGCGAAGGCCTCGGTCACCGTGCGCAGCCCGGCGTCGGTCGCGGCGGCCAGCAACTGGGAGCCGGGCAGGCCCAGTACGGGCAGCCGGCCGGCGAGCACGACGCCCTCGACGACGGCTGCCGCCTGCTCGGCGTCGTGAACCGCCCGGTTGTACAGCGCGCCGTGCGGCTTCACATACGCCACCGCCGCCCCGGCCGCCCGCGCGAAGACCTCCAGCGCGCCGATCTGATAAGCGACTTCGGCGGCCAGTTCCGCGGGCGGCACGTCCATCGAGCGCCGTCCGAAGCCCGCCAGGTCGCGGTAGGACACCTGCGCCCCGATCCGCACCCCGCCGGCCGCCGCCCGCTCGCACACCCGCCGCATCGTCGCCGGGTCGCCGGCATGGAAGCCGCAGGCGACATTCGCACTGGTGACCACCGACAGCAGCGCCTCGTCGTCGGTGAGCTGCCAGCGGCCGAAGCCCTCGCCGAGATCGGCGTTGAGGTCGATGACCGCGCCGGCCTCGCCGCCCGCACCCGTGCCCGCGTCCGCCATGGTGATCCGCCCGTCGTGTCCACCGCTGCCGTAAGATACCCGCGGACCGATCATGGCATCCCGCACCGACAACGCGTGCCCGTCCCGTGGCGATCCGTGCCGTTTCGTTCGTTGTCGGTGGCACCGCTTAATGTGTGGGGCGTGACCACCACTGTCCCGTACCCCCTGCCGGGCGCCGCCCGGCCGGCCCCGGGCCCCGCCGCGGACGAGGGCCTGGCCCGCCGGCTCAAGGCGCTCGCCTGCACCGCGCCGCTGCACGACCTCGACACCCGCAAGGCCAACCTCGCGGGCGAGTATGCGGTGTACGCGATGGCGGAGGTCGCGCTCGCCGCGATCGACCTGGTCACGCTCAACATGGACTTCGACACCGGCGCCGACCACGACCAGATAGTGGCGAGACTGCTGCCCCGGGTCGCCGCCCAGGCACCGGGCCGCGGCCATCCGGAGCACGAGCGGGTCGCCCGCTGGGTGCTGGAGAACCTGATCAATGTCGGCAGCGCCGACCGCGGATTCCGCGCCGTCTACGGCACGTTCGGCGCCGACGGCGGCTATGTGCGGCGGGACTACGACTTCAAGCTGATCGAGGAGGTGCCCGGCCCCGGCGGCAGCGTCTATCTGCGCACCACCGACGAGGCGGTCAACGTCCTGGTGGGCGCCCTCGACACCGACGTCACCAGCGCCCAGATCGCCGCCGAGGTCAAGCTGGAGGTGCTGATCACCCGCGGCAGGCTCGCCGACGCCCAACTGGCCGCCGAGCAGGCCCGCTACCGCACCGTCCAGTACGCCGAGACGCTGCGCCGCACCCTGGAGGCGACCCGGCGCAATGTACGGGCGGTGGACTGGCTGCGCCAGGTCCCCGACATGATCGCCGAGGCCCTCGACCATGTCGCCGACCGCTACCGCCACGAGAACGCGATCCTCACCAACATCCGCAAGGCGCGCGACGAGGCGGAGGACCCCGGGCACAAGCGGCGCGCCGCGGAATTGGTCGACATCGTCAAGGACTGCATCAGGCGGCACACCCAGCTGCAGTCGCGGCTGCTGGAGGCGGGACCGCTGTTCCGGGCCGAGCAGGACCGGCAGGCCTTCGCCGCGCCGCCCGCCCGCGCCGGGCTCGACCTGTACGGCCAGCTGGTCGCCCCGCTGCTGCCGCTGCCGGTGGAGCGGGCCTCCCGGGTGACCGACGCCTTCTTCGCCCGCGGCACCGGGCTGCGCACCCCGGCCGTGGTCCGGGTGACCGACCTGGTCGACCTGCTGCTCACCCCGCCGCTCGAACGCGACCACCTGGGCGCCGAGATGCCCGAGCCCGACCTCGTCGCCACTCCCGACGACAGCCGCTTCTCCGACGAGCAGCTGGAGGCCGCGCTCGACCTGCTCGACCTGCCGCACGACGCGCCCCGCCGGCTGTCGGGGCTGCTCGCGCAGGCCCGCCGCAGCGATCCCGACCTGCCGTATCTTGTCGCGCTGCTGGCGCTGCACGCGGCGTCGCCGCCGGTCGGAACCGCCGTACGGCAGGGCGAGCCGCAGGTCCTGTTCGCGGTGGACGACGGGACCGAGCTGGACGACCCCGACTTCGGCGGCGCCGACCTCGTTCTCGGCACCGCCCGCCTCGCCGCCCGCCCCGCGGACCCGAAAGAGAGAACGACGTGAGCGACCACCGCGACGACGGGACACCCACTCGCGACGGCCTGCGCGACACCGCCCGCGACGCCCGGGACGGCCTGCGCGACAAGGACGGCGCGGCACTGACCGCGGGAGACGTCGCGGACGCCGCCCGCCTGGTCGGGTTCGGCCTCCAGCCCAAGCTGCTGCCCGCCCGGGACGCGGAATACGCCGAGCTGGTCAGGCGGCACCGAGAGGACCCCGGGTTCGCCCGGATCGCCGACGCGGTCGCCGCAGGACTCGGCCTGGTCGTCCTCGAAGTGTCGCCGCGGGCCGGCATGGCCGTCGCGGCGGGCGAGGACTCGGTCTTCGCGGTCCGTATGGGCGACTACGCCCGCCGGGCCGCCTCCGACGCCGGCGACCGCTTCCTGCACGGCCTGGCGCACCTGGCCGCCGCCGCGCTCGCCTTCCCCCGCCCCGAGGACCTCGCCGACGACGGCTACATCGGCCGGATCACGGTCAACGGGGTGGACGCCTTCGTCCGCCAGGCCTGCCGCCGCCTGGAGGAACGCGCGGACGAGGCAGGCGAGATCACCGACCCGGCCAGCGACGCACCCGGCCTTGAGGCGGCCTGGCGGGTCTACACCCGGCGCACCGCCACCGGCGCGACCAAGGACGCCAGACGGCTGGCCGGTTCGACCACCGGCATCATCGGCAAGGCCGTCGCCTTCCTGGTCGACTCCGGCTTCCTCCAGCGCACCGGCGACGAGTCCGGCGGCACGTACCGCACCACCGCCCGCTACCAGCTCCAGGTGCGCGACATGGCGGGCAGCGCGGCTATGGCCGAGATCCTCGACCTCGGCGTCGTCGCGGTCACCGACGGCAGCGCGAGCCTGCTGCCCGCAGCGGCGTCCGACGACGGCACGGACCTGGTCGCCGACGCCGGACTGCCCTTCCACGCCTCCGCCTGAACCGCCGTCCGCCCGAGCCCACCTCCCCTACTCCAGCCACGAGAGTCCGCCGCATGTACGAGCTTTCCCGACTCCGCCTCTACTCCATCGGGCCCGCGGGCGCGCGTTACGCCGACACCGTGCTCGACCTGCGGGGCGTCGGCGGACCGGTGCCGGAGCCCGCACCGGCGCAGGGCGACTTCTTCGCGGACGAGCCGGCCGGGCCGCCGCGCCGCCCGGCCCCCGCGGGAGTGCTCTTCCTGGAGAACGGCGGCGGGAAGTCCGTCCTGCTCAAGCTGATCTTCTCGGTCATGCTGCCCGGGCACCGCAATACGCTGGGCGGCGCCAGCTCCGGTGTGCTGCGCAAATTCCTGCTGGCCGAGGACTGCGGGCATGTCGCGCTGGAGTGGCAGCACACGCTGACCGGCGAACTCGTCGTGGTCGGCAAGGTCAGCGAGTGGCGCGGGCGCCAGGTGTCGGCCGACCCGCGCAAATTCGCCGAGGCCTGGTATTCCTTCCGGCCGGGGCCCGGGATGAGCCTGGACTCGCTGCCGGTCGCCGAGGCCACGGCGGTGCGCCCGCCGGCCGAGGGCGCCTCGGGGGCGCGCGGCAGGCGCCGCACCATGAAGGGCTTCCGGGACGCGCTCACCGACGCGGGCAAGGCGTATCCGCACCTGGAAGTGGTGTGGGAGGAGATCCACGACCGCTGGAACGAACACCTCGGCGACCTCGGCCTCGACCCCGAACTCTTCCGCTACCAGCGGGAGATGAACGCCGACGAGGGCGAGGCCGCGGGCCTGTTCGCGGTCAAGAAGGACTCCGACTTCACCGACCTGCTGCTGCGCGCCGTCACCGACACCCGCGACACCGACGGCCTCGCCGACCTCGTCCACGGCTTCGCGGGCAAGCTCGGCCGCCGCGCCGAGCTGACCGCGGAGCGCGACTTCACCGCGGGCTCGCTCGACCTGCTGGAACGCATCGTCGACGGCGCCGAGGCCCGCGACCGGGCGCGGGCCGTGCACACCCAGTCCGAGCGCCGCACCCGCGTGCTGGCCAGGCGGCTGTCCGCCCGCGCCCAGCAGGAGCGCGGCAGGACCGCCGAGATCGCCCAGGACATGGCGCAGGCCGCGCACACCGTCACCGACGCCGAGCAGATCCGCGCGGGCAGCGCGCTGACCGCGGCCGAGATCGCCTACCGGCACGCGTCCCTCGCGCTGGCCGCCGCGGACAAGGGCGCGGCGGCCCTGCGCCGCGAACTGGCCGACGCCCGCACCCTGCACGCCGCCTGGCAGGCGGCCGAGACCGTACTGCGGCAGCGGGCCGCGGGGGACAGGCTGCAACGGGTCAGCGCGGCCATCCGTGAGGCCGAAAGGGACGCCGCCCCCGCGCTCGCGGCCCGCACCACGGCCGCGGCCGAGCTGGTACGCGCGCTGCACGCCGCCGCCGCCCGCGCCGAGCGGCAGGCCGACGCCGAGGAGGAGCGCTCGGCGGAGTTGCAGGCGCGGTCGGAGACCGCGCACCGCGACGCGACCGCCGCCGCCACCGAGGCGCAGCGCGCCCGCAGCGAGACCGGGCACCTCGCCCAGCGGCTCGCCGAGGTCGAGCAGGAGACCGCGCAGGCGGTACGGTCCGGCTGGCTCGACGGCTCGGCGCCGAACGCCGACCCCGCACGTGCGGCCCTGGCCGCCGCCGACGCGGAGGAGTCGGCCGCCGCCCTGTCCCGCGCCGCCGCCGACACCGCACGCACCGCGGTCACCCACGCGCGGGACGCCGCGGGGGCCGAGTCCCGCGCGGAGCTCGCGGCGGCCCGCGCCGCCGACGCGCTGTCCACCGCGGAATCCGCCCTGGCCGCGGCCACCGTCGCCGCCAGCACCCTGACCACCGACCCCCGCCTGACCGCCCTCCTCAGCCTCCCCTCGCCCCGCACGGGCGCCCGCGCCTCCGGCAAGCAGCCGGGAGTTGAACGCGGCGACGCGTCCGGCGTCCGCGACACCGGTGGCGTGGCGGAGTCCGGGGAGCCGGCCGGTCTCCGGCAGGGCTCGGTCCCGGGCGCACGGCCCGGCGGCGCGGCTGAACCGGGCGGCCTCGCCGGCGCTCCGGAGGGCGCGCCCGGTGACTCCGCGCTGTCCGGCGGTACGGGAGCGGTGACCGGTGCCGAGCCGGGATCCGGCCCGGGCGCACGGCCCGGCGGCACGGGTGGGTCCGGTGAGTCGGTTGTCCCGCAGAGCAACGGCTCGAATGGCGCGTCCGGCGTCTCCGCGCTGTCCGGCGGTGCGGGCGCGGTCGCCGCTGCCTGGACCGGAGTCGGCCCAGGTACGCGGCCTGGCAGCGCGGGAGGGCCCGGTGAGCCCGTCGCCCGCCAGGGGTCCGCTCCGGAGGGTGCGACCGGCACCTCCGCGCGGACCGGTGAGGCTGCCGGCGGGTGGCCCGGAGCAGGTGCGGACGGGGTCCGCGGGGGAGCGCGCGGGCCGGCCGCGCGGGCAGAAGGCCGGCACGAGGGCGACGGCGGGCTCAGCCCCGGCATGCTGGACGAGATCGCCGAGCCGCTGAGGGAGTTGCTGGACGGAGTGGTCGCGGCAGCCGAACGGCAGATGTTCGAGTTGCGGACCGCCGCGGCCGACGACGCGCGGATTCTCGGCGCGCTCGGGGACGGGGGCCTGCTGCCGCCGGGACCCGACGTGCTGGCCACCGTCGAGTATCTGGGCGAGCACGGCATTCCCGCGCTGCCCGGCTGGCGCTACCTGGCGCAGGCCGTGGACCCGGTCGATCACGCGGTGGTGCTCGCGGCCCGGCCCGAGCTGGTCGACGGGGTCGTCGTGACCGACCCCGGCAGCTACCAGCGGGCCAGGGACGTCCTGGCGCAGGCGGCGCTGCTGCCGCGCTCCACCGTGGCCGTCGGCACCGCGGCGGCGCTGCTCGCGCCGCCGCCCACGGCCGGCACCGAACCCGACGTCTTCCTCGTACCGCCGAATCCGGCGATGCACGACGAATTCGCCGCGGACGGCGAACGCCAGGCGCTGCGGACCCGGGCGACCGCACGCGAGGAGGAGATCCGGGCGCTGGCCGGCCGCCTCGCTCACGACCGTACGCTCGCGGCCCGGCTCGCCTCCTGGCGCGCCGCCTGCCCGCAGGGGCGGCTCGCCGAACTGGCCGCGGAGGCGGCAGCGGCCCGGGACACCGTCGAGCGCACCCGGGCGGAACTGGCTGCCGCGCGCGCCGCCCGTAGCGAGGCGGAGGCCGCCGCCGCGGAGGCCGCGCAGGACAGCGACATCCGCAGGGCCGCCGCCGAGCAGGCGCGCCGCAGCGCCGACGCGCTGGCCGGGCTCGCCCACCGGCTGCGGGAGCGGGCCAACTGGCAGCGCGCGGCACGGGAGCTGGCCGCCGACGCGGCCGAGGCGGAAGCCCGCGCCGAGGCCTGCCTGGCGCAGGCCCGCGCCGCCGACGAGGACCGCAGGGCCGCCCAGCGCGCCTCGGACGACGCCCGCCGCACTGCCCGCGTCCTGCGCGCGGAACGCGCCGAGATCGCCGGCGCCCCCGACGACGGCACGTCGGGCGCGGACGCCGAAGCGGCCGTCGCGGCCGGCTCGCTCCCCGCGCTCCGCGAGGCGTACCGCGCGGCCTCCGAGGTCTACGAGAAGGTCGGCGTCGGCGCCGACCTGCGGGCCGAGCAGGCGCGGGCGGAAAGCACCGAGAACGCCGCCCTGGTCGAACTGGACCGGCTCACCAACAAGGTGCGCAGCCGTGCCGCCCAGCTGCTGGAAGGCCCCGACGGCTCGGACGGCCCGTCCCGGCAGGCGGCGGCGGGCCGCGCGGAGGCGCTCGTACAGACGCTGGAAACCCGTGCGTCCACCGCGAGCGAGCAGTTGGGGCGGCTCCGAGGTGAGGCCGAACGCCTCGCGCCGCCCGGCGGCGCGCCGCACCACACCGAGCTGCCCGCAGCCCTGCGACCGCGCGACGCCGACCACGCGCAGGAACTGCTGCGGGCGGCCACCACCGAGGTCGCCGCCCGCACCGAGGCCCTGGAGCAGGCCACCGCCGCCCACGCCGACCTGGTCGCGGCGCACCGGGCCGCGGAGGACGCGGCCGGCGGCTTCGACGAGACCGCCGCGCTCCTGCGCGACCTGCTGCGCGACGGCGGCCCGCAGCACCAGGGCGACGACGAGGAGCCGGAGCCGTATCCCGGCAGCCAGGCGGCGGCCAGGCAGGCCGCCGCCGAGGCCCGCCGCAGTCTGCGCGGCTGCGCCGCCGACCTGTCCGCCGCCGAGACCCAGCTGCGCGAGTCCGCCGACGTCCTGGTCAGGCACGCCAACGCGGTCCGCTTCGAGCAGGTCAGGACGCCGGCCAGACAGCAGATCAGGGAGCTGCCGGGCGCCGCGCTGCCCGAGCACGCGGCGGCCTGGGCGGGCGCCTTCGCGCCCCGGCTGCGGGTGCTGACGGACGAACTGGGCCAGTTGGAGCGCAACCGGGAGATCATCGTGGACCGGCTGCGCGGCCTGGTCGAGTCCGCGCTCGCCACCCTGCGCTCGGCGCAGCGGCTGTCCCGGCTGCCGGAAGGCCTCGGCGAGTGGTCGGGCCAGGAGTTCCTGCGGATCCGCTTCGAGGACCCCGACCAGGCGGTGCTCACCGAGCGCCTCGGCGAGGTCATCGACGAGGCCACCAGGTCGGCGCTGCGCAAGAATTCCGACCTGCGCCGCGACGGGATGTCACTGCTGCTGCGCGCGGTCGGCGCGGCGCTCCGGCCGCGCGGCATCGCCGTGGAGATCCTCAAGCCCGACGCTGTGCTGCGCGCCGAGCGCGTTCCCGTAGGCCAGATGGGTGATGTTTTCTCCGGCGGCCAACTGCTCACCGCCGCCATCGCGCTGTACTGCACGATGGCCGCGCTGCGGAGCAACGACCGCGGCAGGGACCGGCAGCGCCATGCGGGCACGCTCTTCCTGGACAACCCGATCGGGCGGGCCAACGCCACGTATCTGCTGGAGCTCCAGCGGGCCGTGGCGGACGCGCTGGGCGTGCAGCTGATCTACACCACGGGGCTTTTCGACACGACCGCGCTGGCCGAATTCCCGCTGGTGGTCAGGCTGCGCAACGACGCGGATCTGCGGGCGGGCCTGAAATACATCAGCGTCGAGGAGCACCTCAGGCCCGGCCTTCCGGTGCGGGACCCGCACGGCGAGCAGGTGCACGGCGAGATCACGGCCACCCGGATGTTCCGCCGCCCGCCGGAGGCGGCACGGGAGAGCCCGGCAGAAGCGGCACCGGAAACCGGGCCCGAGGCCGCCTCCGAAAGCGCGCCGGCGACCGTGTCCGAGCCCGCACCCGACGCCGTACCGCAGGCCCCGCCCGGCGCGGCACCGGACCCCCGCGCCCCGGCCGCCAAGCGCTGACCAGCCGCACGCTCACACCCCGAGGTGCCGCGGCTCATGCCGCCGCCTGGCCACTGTGCCGCCGCCGGTCGCCGTGGCCGTGCCCGGCTGCGTATCGGCCCTGCGGGCCGCCCGCCGCGCCCTGCGCCGCTCCCGGCGCAGGGTCCTGGCGGCGCTGCTGGGGCTGGACACCACGCCGTTGCGCTGGTTCCATACCTGCCGGGTCACCCACACGTCGAGCACCGCCCAGGTGCCGACCACGGAGGTCAGCACCGTGGTCAGCAGCAGGGGTGCGGACAGCCATGAGTGCCCCGCGGCGAGTACGACGTCGGTGACCGCCTGCACCAGCGCGAACGCGCCGATCAGCCCCGCCCGTACCGCCGCGGCCCGCACCGGGTCGGCCATCCGAGGCCGGGTCTCGGTTTCTTCCCACACGGTCCGCCGTTGGAAGTCCATGAAGAGTGGCTGCCCCGAAACCTCCTGGTGCATTCCGGGGTACGTTTCGGCGCAGACCTGCCCAACCCACTGACAAGCTTTCGAGTTACCCCTGACGCGGTAGTAGGCTCGCGCCGTTTAAACGCGACAGACGCCCCCACTGCGGGGGAGACGTTGGGGAGGCCATGAGCTTTCGCGGTACGACGATCCGCCGGAAGATCGTGGCGCTGCTGCTGATCCCTCTGGTGTCACTCACGGTCATCTGGGCCTTCGCCGCCACGGTGACCGGCCGCGCGCTGCTGGACCGGCCCGACGTGCAGCGGGTGACCGACAACGTCGGCTACCCGGGACAGGACGCGGTGCAGAGCCTCCAGCAGGAGCGCAGGGCGGCCATGATCTACGTGGCCAACACCCGGGACTCGCAGGCCAGGATCGGCTACAACAAGCAGCAGCAGGTCACCGACGCGTCGATCGCGAAGATGCGCACCCGGGTCGCCGCTTCCGGTGTGCGCGGCGCCCTCGACTCGGAGTCCCGCGGCCGGCTCGACACCTTCCTCAGCACCGTCGAGGGCCTCACCTCGCTGCGGCAGCGCGCCGACGACGGCCGGATCAGCCGCAACGACGTCTTCCAGGCGTACAACGCGATGACCGAGCCTGCCTTCGAGCTGTTCGACGCCCTCAACCCGCACAACGACCTCAAGCTCGACGACGAGCACCGCGCGGTCGTACAGCTCGGCCGGGCGCGCGACGAAGTGAGCCGCGAGGACGCGCTGATGGCCGCCGCGATCAGCACCGGGCACATGAGCGCGGCCGAACTGCGGTCCTTCACCTTCGCCGTCGCGGAACAGCGCAACTACTACAGCGGCAGTCTGCGGCTGCTGACCGACGAGGAGCGCGCGCCCTACGACGCGTACTGGCAGAACACCAACGGCAGGACGCTGCGGTCCGCCGAGGACGCGGTGATCGCCGGCGGTGTCGACGACGCGCCGATCGTCGCCGCCCACCTGTCCTGGCCTGGGGTCGCCGCGACCGCCATGGACGATCTGGGCCGGCTCGGTGCCACCTCGGACACCCAGCTCAGCGGGCACAACCAGCCGATCGCGACCACCGCGATCGTCGAGGCGGCCTTCGTCGGCGGGGTCGGCCTGATCGCGGTGATCGCCTCGCTGTTCGTGTCGGTACGCATCGGGCGCGGCCTGATCAGGGACCTGACCGGGCTGCGCCGCGAGGCCCAGGAGGTGTCCGGCACCCGGCTGCCGCGGGTCATGCGGCGGCTGGCGGCCGGCGAGCAGATCGACGTCGAGACCGAGGTGCCGCGGCTGGAGTACGCCGAGGACGAGATCGGCCAGGTCGGCAAGGCGCTCAACACCCTCCAGCGGGCCGTCGTGGAGGCCACCGTCCGGCAGAACGACCTGCGCAAGGGCGTCTCCGAGGTCTTCGTCAACCTCGCCCGCCGCAGCCAGGTGCTGCTGCACCGCCAGCTGACCCTGCTCGACGCCATGGAGCGCCGCGCCGAGGACAGCGAGGAACTGGCCGACCTCTTCCGGCTGGACCACATGACCACCCGTATGCGCCGGCACGCCGAGGGCCTGGTCATCCTGTCCGGCGCGGCCCCCTCCCGGCAGTGGCGCAAGCCCGTACAGCTGATGGACGTGGTCCGCGCCGCCATCGCCGAGGTCGAGGACTACGAGCGGATCGAGGTACGCCGGCTGCCGCGGCTGGCCGTCGCGGGCGCCGCGGTCGCCGACGTCACCCACCTGCTCGCCGAACTCATCGAGAACGCCGCGGTCTTCTCACCGCCGCACACCACCGTGAAGCTGCACGGCGAGCCGGTCGCCAACGGATTCGTCCTGGAGATCGACGACCGCGGGCTCGGGCTGACGCCGGACGCGCTGCTCGAAGCGAATCTGCGGCTCGCCGAGACGCCCGAGTTCGAGCTGTCGGACACCGACCGGCTCGGCCTGTTCGTGGTCAGCCGGCTCGCCCAGCGGCACGGCGTGCGGGTCTCGCTGCGGCAGTCGGCGTACGGCGGCAGCACCGCCGTCGTCATGATCCCCGAGACGCTGCTCAGCGACGCGGCCGACGACACCGCGGGCACCCCGCTGCCCGGGGCCGCCCAGCCGCGCGGCCTCGATACGCCGGGCGACACCGAGCACACCTTCCGGCAGTGGGGTCTCGAAGGCGTCGACGACGTCGGCGGCGAGCGGCACAAGGACCACGCGCCCGACCCGGAGGAGCCGCTGAGCGCGGCCTTGAGCCGGGGCCTGGACGTGCTCGACGACCCCGAGGAGCTGGCCGGCGGCACGAGCGGCACGAGCGACGAGCAGGCCCCCGCGGCCCCGCTCCCGCTGCCCCGCCGCCGCC